>JANMYN010000728.1:0-4945 GCA_031382195.1 Betaproteobacteria bacterium | reverse complement strand
TCGACCTGAATGGCCACTACGAGCGCGGACTCGTCAAGAATGCCGTGGAGATTGTTCGCGGCGATGCGCGCTTTGCCGGTCCGAAGACCGTGACGGTGGGGGCCGATACCTACACTGCAGAGCACGTCGTGATCGCAGTCGGCGGCCGGCCGATCGTTCCGGAGGTGCCAGGCGCCGGGTTTGGCGTTACGTCCGACGGGTTCTTCGAGATCGAGAAGCAGCCAAAGCGCGTCGCGATCGTCGGCGCCGGATACGTGGCGGTGGAGTTCGCCGGACTGCTTCGCGCACTGGGCAGCGACGTAACGCTGATTCTCCGGCGAGACCAATTCCTCCGCCACTTCGACGCCCTGCTGCGTGACGCGCTGATGGAAGGCATGCGCGCGGACGGCGTGCAACTCCTGACGCAGACGCAGGTGGTGCGGGTGGAAAAGGAATCAGGCAGCCTGCGCGTGCATTGCGACAGCGGCAATGCCGTGGGGGGATTCGATGCGCTCATCTGGGCCATCGGCCGGCGCTCGAATGCCGACCGGCTCGACCTGCGCGCAACCGGCGTTGCGTTGAGCGAGACCGGCGACATTCCGATCGACGAGTACCAGATTACCAACGTGCCGGGCATCTACGCCATCGGCGACATTACCGGCCATTTCGAACTCACGCCGGTTGCAATTGCCGCCGGACGACGGCTGGCCGATCGGGTTTTCGGCGGCATGAAGGACCGCAAGCTCGACTACGAGAACGTCCCCACCGTCGTGTTTTCGCATCCGCCTATCGGAACCGTGGGTCTTTCCGAAGAAGCCGCGATGCGCAAGTTCGGCGCGGCCGCGGTGCAGGTCTACCAGACGTCTTTCACGCCGATGTTCCACGCTTTCACCAAGCGCAAGGTCAAATGCGCGATGAAGCTGGTGGTCGCCGGTCCCGAACAGAAAATCGTCGGCTGCCACATTATCGGACCCGGTGCCGACGAAATGCTCCAGGGTTTCGCCGTCGCCGTGCACATGGGCGCGACCAAGCGCGACTTCGACGACACCGTCGCGATCCATCCCACAGTGGCCGAGGAACTTGTCACGATGCGCGGCAGCCGGTCGGCTGCTACGCAGGGGTGAGGGGCGCACGATGAGGGGTAATGGGTCAGGGGCGTTGGGGAAAAGTAAAAACCTTTCGTCCCTGGTCCCTCGCCTCTCACGCCGCGGCCTCTGCCCCTAGCCCTGCATTTTTCGTGTTAACTTATTTGCATGGCCTGCAGTTCCCCGCGCGATCGCCTCTGACCAAGGCATCCGCATTGCGGCGTCAACCACATGACAGGATCATTTGCAGGAGGGGACCATGACAAATCCATCACGCCACGACGAGGCCCGCGCAGTACAAGAAGGCCTTCTTGATCCGTACCAGCTCGATCAGTCCCACGTTCTCGAACCGCCGACGACCTTCGGCAAAATCTTGCGCAAGACCGGCCCAGGTATTGTGCTGGCCGCATCGATCGTCGGATCAGGCGAACTGATCCTGACCACGACTTTAGGTGCGAAGGTTGGCTACATGTTGATGTGGTTGATCATCCTGTCCTGCCTGATCAAGGCAGTGGTGCAGTCCTTTCTGGGCCGTTACACCATTGCCATGGCTGAAACGGGGCTGGATGCCGTAAACCGCATTCCCGGCCCCCGATTCAGAGTCGGCTGGGTGGTATGGGCCTGGGCCGCCATGGTGTTCATGACGCTGTTCCAGATTACCGGCATGTTCATCGGCGTATCGCAGACCATGAACAGCATCTTCACCGGCGTGCCCGTGACTGCCTGGGTCGTCATCTTCTTTGTACTCACGCTGGTTCTGTTGCTTGGTGGTGCTTACAGCCGAATCGAAAAACTGGCGATGATCAAGGTCGGCATATTCACGCTGATCACGCTGATGTCTGCCATTTTGCTGTTGAGTTCCCCGGACTTCCATGCAGCCGAACTCGCGCAAGGATTCACTTTCCAGATTCCGGATGCAGGCCTCGCCATCGCCGTTGCGGTATTCGGCATTACCGGCGTGGGGGCCACCGAGCTTTATATTTACACCTACTGGTGCGTGGAGAAAGGTTACGCCCGCTACACCGGTCCGCGCGAGGACAGCGAGGCATGGCGTCGGCGCGCCCGCGGCTGGGTGCGCGTCATGAATTTCGACGTAGTGGGATCGATGATCATCTACACCATCGCCACGGTCGCGTTTTATCTGCTCGGGGCAGGCATTCTCAACAAGATGGGATTGGTGCCCGATGGCAAGGCCATGATCTCTACGCTGACCCACATCTACACCCAGACATTTGGCGAGTGGTCGAAATGGCTGTTCTACGTGGGCGCCATCGTCATCCTGTGGGGCACCATCATCGCCGGCACCGCCGGGCACTCGCGCATGTTCGCCGACTTCATGCGGCTGCAGGGAGCATTCCGGAAGGACGATTTCAAGGCGCGCTCGCGCTATCGCGACATTTTCATCGTGCTGCTGGCGCTGATCCCGATCATTTTCTACTTCATTTTCGGCCAGGCGCCGGTGGAAATGGTGGTATGGGGCGCAATCGCCCAGGCGATGATGCTTCCGATCATTTCCTTCGGCACGGTCTACCTGGTGCAGCGCCACCTGCCGCCGGAATTGAAAGCGCCGGCCTGGCTCACCGGACTGCTATGGCTGGGCGCAATCGTGATAACCGGATTTGTGGTACCTGCACTGCTCAGCGAACTGAGAAAGGTGTTCTGATTTTCCAAGGAGAGGGACAAACATGAGCGTCAAACGCATGCACATCGGCCCGCGGCTTTCGCAGGTCGCGATTCACGGGGACACCGTCTACACCGCGGGCATCGTCGCCGACGATACCAATGTCGATGTGGCGGGCCAGACCGGTCAGATCCTCGACAAGATCGACCAGTACCTCAAGGAAGCCGGCACGGACAAGACGAAAATCGTTTCGACCACCATCTGGCTTGCCAACATCAAGGATTTTGCCGAAATGAATTCGGTCTGGGACCAGTGGGTGCCGAAGGGCAACACGCCGCCGCGTGCCTGCGTCGAATCAAAACTGGCCGCGCCGGCCTACAAAGTGGAAATACGGGTCATAGCGGCGAAATAAACTGGTGCGCGAAAAAGCAAAGGCCGCAGCGCACCGCTGCGGCCTTTCTCTTTTGTGCAGCGGATCATAGAATCAGGCCACTCTTTTCCTCCGGACCAAGATCATGGCATTGCTCAGTGAAGCGGCAATCTTTCTCGCCGCGGCTGTTGTCACGGTACCGCTGTTCCGCAGATTCAAGCTCGGCGCAGTTCTGGGCTACCTGGCAGCAGGCGTCATCATCGGTCCCTGGTGTCTGAAATTTGTCACCGAGGTCGAGAACATCCTGCATTTCGCGGAACTCGGCGTCGTGTTGCTCCTTTTCGTCATCGGCCTCGAACTGCAGCCATCGCGGTTGTGGATCCTGCGCCGCTCGGTATTCGGACTCGGTTCCACGCAGGTTCTCGTTACGGGCGCCTTGGTGGGGTTCGTGCCCCTGGCGCTCGGCCTGAACTTCGCCACCGCGCTGGTCATCGGCCTCGGACTGGCAATGTCCTCGACCGCCTTCGTGCTGCAGATTCTCGCCGAGAAAGGCCAGCTTACCGCGCGTCATGGCCGTTCCTCGTTTGCCATTCTGCTGTTCCAGGATCTGGCGGTGATTCCGCTGCTTGCCTTGATCCCGCTGTTGGGAGCGGGCGACGCGCACGCCGTCGGTGGCAGCGCGTGGATTGGCGCGTTGAAAGCAATCGGCGTAATCGTCGCCGTCATTGCCGGAGGCCGCTACCTGCTGCGGCCCGTGCTGCAGGTCATTGCCGCAAGCGGTATCCAGGAAATATTTACAGCGGCGGCGCTGCTGGTGGTGATCGGCACATCCTTGCTGATGAATTCCGTCGGGCTGTCGATGTCGCTGGGCGCCTTTCTCGCCGGCGTGCTGCTTGCCGATTCCGAGTATCGGCACGAACTCGAAGCCGACATCGAACCATTCAAGGGCCTGCTGCTCGGCCTGTTCTTCATCTCGGTGGGCATGTCCGCCGATCTCGGTCTGATACTCGCCCACCCTTACGCCATCATCGGTGCGACGCTCGCGCTGATGGCCGTCAAGGCGGCGGTCCTGTTCGGCCTCGGCAGATTCTCGGGACACAGTTGGGAATCCTCGCGCGGGCTGGCCGTTGCCTTGTGCCAGGGCGGTGAGTTCGCTTTTGTGCTGTTCGGCCTGGCCGCCGACAACGGCATCATGGGACGTACGCTGACCGATTCTCTGGTCATCGTGGTTACCCTTTCGATGGCGCTGACACCGCTCGCCTTCGTGCTGAACGACGTGCTGATCGCAAGATGGCTGAACAAACCGCCTGAGGACAAATTCGACGAGATCGATGCCGGCGAAAACAAGGTAATCATTGCCGGCTTCGGCCGCGTGGGCCAGATTATCGCCCGCCTGTTGCGGGCAAAGAGGATTCCGTTCACCGCACTCGACAAGAGCGCCGAGCAGATCGAAACGGTACGCCGCTTCGGCAGCCGCGCCTATTACGGCGATGCATCCCGCCTCGACCTGCTGCGCGCGGCCGGCGCCGACAAGGCGGAAATCCTGGTGCTGGCGATCGACGACGTGGAGGCATCACTGCGCACCGCCGAAAACGCGCGCAGGCATTTTCCACGGCTCAAGATCTATGCCCGCGCCCGTAATCGTTTTCATGCCTACCGATTGATGGACATCGGCGTGAATTTCCTCGTGCGAGAAACCCTCCTCTCCTCGCTCGATCTGGCGCGGAACGTGATGCAGGGACTGGGCATTGCAGAATGGGATGCGCGGGCAGCGACTGAAACTTTCCGCCGCCACGACGAACGTCACCTTCAGAAGCAGCACGCGGTGTACCACGATGAAACCCAGCTCATCCAGAGCGCGAAAGACGCCCACAAGGAACTCGAGGGCAT
>JANMYN010000719.1:0-2244 GCA_031382195.1 Betaproteobacteria bacterium | reverse complement strand
GTCGCCGCTCGGAAAAATCGTCTTGAATCGCTCGCCGAAGGCGATCCGGTTCAAGCCCGTAGGCGGAGAAATCGCCGCTGCGGTTACCTCGCGCCAGAACCGGGGCATGTCGGCCTTCTCCAGCACAAGATTCGACATGCGAAACAGGGCTTCGCCCAGGAAACTGCCGCCAAAGCCCGTCGTGATCTGATCGTTCAGGGAGGGCGCCGTGGTCTCGCCCGCGATCTCCCAGGCTGCGCTGCCCACTACCGTATAACCGAGCGACTCCCAGTAGTTGAGGCCTGCGGACCGGGCGAAACCGTGGTACATCGAGCCTTGGTACGGATGGCCCAGCTGGTTCGTCGTGAAAGGATCGGTATCGGTGCGCCAGTTGCCGTGCAGGTTATGCCTGATGGACGATAAGCTGCTTTTGTACTCGACGCTGAGGTAGGTCCGGTTGATCCCATTTAACAGAAGGTCAAAACCGACAATTTCGCCGGCCGGAATCCAATAGCTTTTGCGTGCCGCGATATCCGCCATGAAAGCGGATTTGGAATCCCCAAGGGAAGGGGGTGCAACATCCTGGCGCGTTGCTGCCGATGACATCGAGCTGTCGACTGAATCGGTCTGCTCGGCAGCGGGCGCACCTGTTGCGGTTGCAGCAAGCGCGCAGACAATGCCCAGCACACTGAATCGGGGCCTTGCGCCATTGCGCAATGCGCCTGCTCCCCGCGTTGCGCTTGCTCGCAATGTTCGATTCGCGACGGTTTCCCGCATGGCAGTGTGTTCCTCATGACGAGGCGATAGCGCGCGCGTCAAAAAAGTTAGTCGTTGCTCGGCTCATGCACCCGGCATGCATCGACTGTTGCGAGCCGCCCGTCATCGAACCCAACTGCGATTATCGCCATCCGTTCGCAAGACTCTGTTCGCTGGCGAACATAGGCGCAACAAGAATGGCTTTTTGAGGTGCGCCGGGAGCTATGGCGACGACTCCGACCGTGGCGATGCCGTAGTTATTTCTCGATACGTACGACAGCGAACGGAGCGGCTCGAATGGCGAGGCGACAATAGCACTGACGATGGCTCACAGCAGCGGACCGCTGTGCTCGCAAGTGGCATGACCAACCTGAGGAGAATCGATATGACGTTGGGAACGGTGCTTTTAATCGTGTTGGTTCTGGCGCTGCTGGGTGTGATTCCCACCTGGCCTCATAGCAAGGGCTGGGGCTACGCGCCCGGTGGTACGGTCGGCCTGCTGGTGGTGGTATTGGTCGTGCTGCTGATAATGGGCAAAATTTGACGCATTCCAATTGCAAGCAGGCGCAATGAGTGGTGTGGAAAGAGTTGCGTCTAAGTCAGCGTGGCGTGGTGTGCCGTCGTTATTATCGTCGACGGCGAGCGCTGGTAATTTGCCCATCTTGGGCGCCTTGAGGCTGAAGGCAGCAGCGCGAGCAGCCGTCGAATGACCGTGACCGCGCCCGATGACCAAAAGATCGAATCCGCGGCGTCTGCCGTCATCACTGAATCGGTTGCAGCCGAGCCCTCGTCGGCGCGCCCATTGCCCGTAACGCTGGCAGCCGGCATTCTGGCTGTCATCGCTGTCGTCGCGGCACTCTATCTGGCGCGCGCGTTCTTCGTTCCTCTGTTGATCGGCATTCTCGCAAGCTATGCGCTGCGTCCGTTCGTGGACTGGCTCAAGGCATGTCACATTCCGCGCGCGGCGGGCGCGGCGCTGGTGCTGGCTGTGCTGATAACCGGCGCGTGGTGGGCAATATTCTCGCTGGGGGACGACGCGGCCTCATTGATCGAAAAACTTCCAGAAGCGGCGCGCAAGGTGCGCCAGCAGGTGAGTGACGCACAGGAAGCGGCACCCACGGCGCTGCAGAAAATCCGGGAGGCCGCCACTGAACTCCAGGGTGCGGCGTCCGATGCGGCAGGAGAAAAGAAACCTTCGAAGCAAGCCTTATCCAAGGCCGCAAGCCGGGAAACCGAGCCCGCCGTCTGGCTGCGAGACTACATGCTTGCCCAGACTGCGTTGCTGTTCACCGTGGCCGCGCAAACACCGATCGTCCTGTTGCTCACCTACTTTCTACTGGCCTCGGGCGAGCACTTCCGGCGCAAGCTGGTAAAGTTGGTCGGGCCGTCGTTGTCGCGCAAGAAAGACGCCATACGCATCCTCGAGCGCATCGAAGTGCAGATCCAACGCTACCTGCTCGCTACGCTGGGGGCGAACGTGCTGGTCGCCATCTGCACCTGGCTTGCCTT
>JANMYN010000671.1:0-8256 GCA_031382195.1 Betaproteobacteria bacterium | reverse complement strand
GCCACGGAGGCGGCGCGCGCCGAATTGCTCTCGGCGCAGGCGAGCCGCGAAGCGGTTCGGCTCGCGTTGATCACCGACGTGGGGCGCGGCTATTTCAATCTGCGGGCGCTCGATGCGCAAGTCGCCGTCACCCGGCGCACGATATCGACGCGGCTCGCCTCCACTGCGCTGCAGCGCATGCGCTTCGAAGCCGGGGTCGCCTCTGAATTTGACCTGCGCCAAGTGGAGGCACAGGCCGCGCAAGCGCAGGCGCGATTGCCCACGCTGGAAAATACGCTTGCGCAGCAGGAAACCGCGCTGTCGGTGCTGCTCGGGCGCAGCCCGCGCGATATCGTCGGGCAGCCGGTAGACCGCGGCAGCGCCATCGGCGCGCTCACCGTTCCGCCGGCCGTACCGGCGGGATTGCCATCGAACATGCTCGAACACCGCCCCGACGTAAGCCAGGCCGAACAAAACCTGATCGCGGCCAATGCCCGCATAGGCCAGGCCAGGGCAGCTTACTTTCCGACCATCTCGCTGACAGCTTTCCTGGGCGGTGAAAGCGCTTCGCTTTCCAACCTGCTAAATGCTTCGGCACGCATCTGGCAGGTGTCGGCTGGCGCCGCGCAGACCGTATTCGATGCCGGCCGGACCGGCTCCCAGGTGGAGCAGGCCCGCGCGCGCGAACGTCAGTTGCTGGCAGAGTACGCCTCGACCATCCAGCATGCCTTCAAGGACACGCTGGACGCGCTGGTGGCTCAACGCAAGGCACGCGAGACCTACGAGGCCGAACAGAACCGGGTTAGTGCGCTCGAGAGTTCCTACAAGCTCGCCCAACTGCGCTACGACAACGGTGTTTCCAGCCTGCTGGACGTGCTCGACGTCGAACGCGGACTGCTCGACGCGGAGCTCAATCGCATCGAGGCGCAGCGCGCCCAGCTTGCCGCCACTGCCGACCTGTTCAAGGCACTGGGCGGCGGCTGGAGCGGTCTGCCCGATTCCGGCAAAGCCGCAAAAAACTGACAGTCTTGTGTTTCCCACAGGCCAAGACGCAATGACAATTGCGTTGCTGCCGGTCGCGTCACCTCGTGTTCCCGAATAGCTGCTAATCGTAATTCTGGCGCTGTTTAGCGCGCGAAATCCGTGCTTTTTTTGGCGCAGCGAGTGGGTTCTGCTAATCTGCCCCGGCGGTCCATAACATCGATCAACAGGGAGGAATCATGGCGGACACGATCAAATACCTGCTCCCGGAGGAGCAGATTCCCAAGTCCTGGTACAACCTCATGGCGGATCTGCCCTCACCGCCTTCGCCGCCGCTGCACCCGGGCACGCTGCAACCTCTGGGACCAGACGACCTCGCGCCCTTGTTTCCTATGTCGCTGATCATGCAGGAAGTCTCCGCCGAGCGCGAAATCGACATTCCGGGGCCGGTGCGCGACATCTACAAACAGTGGCGTCCCTCGCCACTGTTTCGCGCGCGCCGACTTGAGAAAGCGCTCGATACGCCGGCGAAAATCTATTACAAATATGAAGGCGTCAGTCCCGCCGGCTCGCACAAACCCAATACCGCGGTCGCGCAGGCGTTCTACAACCACGAGGCCGGAGTGCGCAAGATCTCGACCGAGACAGGGGCCGGCCAATGGGGGTCTTCGCTTGCCTTCGCCGGCGCGCTGTTCGGTATCGAGGTACAGGTATTCATGGTGAAGGTGTCGTATCAGCAAAAACCCTACCGCCGTGCCCTGATGGAAACCTACGGTGCACGCTGTATTGCCAGCCCGTCGATGGAAACCAATGTCGGCCGCGCCATCCTCGCCAAGTCACCCGACAGCACGGGGTCGCTCGGCATTGCCATTTCCGAAGCGGTGGAAGTCGCGGCCACGCGAGACGACACCAAGTACGCGCTCGGCTCGGTGCTGAACCACGTGCTGTTGCACCAGACCGTGGTTGGGCAGGAGGCCATGAAGCAGATGGAGATGGCCGGTGACGATCCCGATATCATCATTGGCTGCACGGGCGGCGGGTCGAACTTCGCGGGCATCGTGTTTCCCTTTCTTGGCGCGCAACTGCGCGGCGGCAAGAAGCGGCGCATCATTGCCATCGAACCGGCGGCTTGTCCCAGCCTGACCAAGGGGAAATTTGCCTACGACTTCGGTGACACCGGGCATCTCACGCCGCTGGTGAAAATGCACACGCTCGGCTCCACCTTCATTCCACCCGCGCTGCATGCTGGAGGCTTGCGTTACCACGGCATGGCGCCGCTGGTGTCGCACATCAAGGATCTCGGACTCATCGAGGCGCGCGCCTACAAGCAGGTCGAAGTGTTCGAGGCGGGCGTGCAATTTGCGCGTTGCGAAGGCATTGTCCCGGCACCGGAAGCAAATCACGCAGTTAAGGGCGCAATCGATGAAGCGCTGAAGTGCAGACAGGAAGGCAAGTCGCGCACCATCCTGTTCAACCTTTGCGGGCACGGGCACTTCGATATGCAGGCCTACACCGACTACTTCGCCGGCAAACTCAGCGACAGGAGCTACGCGGAAGAGGAACTTGCAATGGCGCTCGCGGGCCTGCCTTCGATCGCCGCGTAATTTATTTAGCCACACAGATCAGAGAGAAGAACGGGATCAAGGGCGTTGACGCAAATACCCTACGTGCGTAGCACGTCGGAGTACCCTTTTAGGCCGCAAAGGGAACAGAAAGGAACGCAAAGAAGTGCGTGAATTGGATGACGCACTCACACTTCACTTTCGGGTTTCTCTCTGCGCGCCCTGTGGAAAACGCCCTTCGCCTTAGGTGCTGATACCCAGACTCGAAATCGAGGCTGCCACCGCGCGGATTCGAGCACATCTCGCAGTCACGCCACTGGTGCGTGCGGATCATTTCAGCCGTAAGCTGGGCGCGAACGTATTTTTCAAACTGGAAACGCTGCAGCCCACACATTCTTTCAAGGTGCGCGGCGCATTCAATGCGTTGACTCAACTTACTGACGGGCAGAAAAAACGCGGCGTCGTCACTGCCTCGGGAGGCAACCATGGGCTCGCCGTTGCGCACGCCGCGCACGTGCTCGGCATTCCGGCCACGGTCTATCTGCCTGAATCTGCAACCGAAGCGAAGCTCGCCGCAATTCGCCGGCTCGGGCCCGAGATCATTATTCACGGAGCTGCCTGGGACGATGCCAACGCGCTGGCGATGCGTGTAGCGCGCGAGTCAGGCAGGGCCTATATTCATCCCTTCGATAATCACGCCGTCATGGCGGGCCAGGGAACCATCGTGCCCGAACTGTTGCAGCAAATGCCGGCGCCCGACCTCATCGTGGCCTCGATCGGCGGCGGCGGATTGATCTCTGGAATCATTTCTGCGACGAAGTATTTTTCCCCGGCCACCCGCGTTATCGGCGTCGAGACCGAGGGTGCGGATTGCATGTTCCAGAGCCGGCGGGCCGGCAGAGTTATCGAATTGCCCGTGATCAGTTCGATCGCTGAAACGCTTGGCGCGCGCAAGACCGAAGAAACGCAGTTCGGCATCGTATGCAATCATGTATCCGAGCTGGTTACGGTGTCTGACGAATCCGCAATACGCGCTTTGGTGGAAATTCTTGAAATGGAAAAACTCTTGACGGAACCCGCCGCGTCCTGCTCGGTTGCCGCGCTGATCGAAGGAAAAATTCGGGTCGCGGCGGAAGAAAATGTCGTCGTCGTACTGTGTGGCGGGAACGTCTCACTCGAAAATGTCCGCTGCTGGGCAGCGGGCGGTCGCCCAGAAAGGTGACGATTTCGATTATTCATATGCGATAAATGACCTTTTTTGTTTTTATCGGCGTGAATCGGCATGTCGCCTGCAAGCGACAATACGGGCCGCGCATTACTGATTCTCCGCTAAAAAAGCGCATCTTCCTGATTTGGATTGATGCCCCTGGTTCGGATCCTGTTAATCGTTCAATGGCACAGGGCCTGCTTAGTGCTTAGTAGTATTGACTCTTCCGTCCGCCCTACCAAAACCCATCATCATGAAAACCGGGCATGGCTTCACCCTGATCGAGTTAATGATCACCGTCGCGATAATCGGCATTCTTGCCGCGGTGGCATTGCCGGCCTATCAGAACTACACCGCCCGCGCAAAGATCTCCGAGGCACTTCTTGCCAGTAGTGTATGCCGCACGAGTATTGCGGAAATCGTACAGGCGGAGAGCACCCTGCCGGCCGCAGGGCGGTGGGGATGCGAAACCAGCGGTTCATTGGCTGCGTCGCGCTATGTGGCTAAAATTCAGACTAACAGCCTGGGTGCGATTAGAATTGAAATTCAGGGCATCAGCGCCCTCGTAAATGGCCAGGCTATCGTCCTGCGTCCCTGGCCCGACGTTGCGCGGTCCGCCACCGTCGTCGGAGGAGACCGCGTGGCAATGTGGGATTGCGGACCGGACCCCAATAACACAGTCGATATCTCCAGTTACGTACCTGCGTCATGCCGCGCCACCGCAACGCAGATCGGAACGGTTTCCGCATTCGATACCAGCAGCTGAGCGCCATTCCGATTCGGCGACTCGTTCAATTACGCATTCAGCGCTGAGGTTTTTCCGGGGCGACCATTTCGTTCAGCACGGCGCTCCAGGCTTTTGCCAGATTATCGCGGTCGTAGCCGCCGCCGCCGAAAGCCATCATCCGGCCTTTGGAGAAGCGCTCGGCAATATCCACCAGCCCCCTCGCCGCATGCGCGTGCGATGCCACGGAATATTTCAGGTGAGCGATTGGATCACCCAGGAGTCCGTCGGCACCGCACTGGAAAAGTATGAATTCGGGCTCAAAGCGAGTCAGATGCTGTTCCACTCGCGGCCAAACTTCCAGAAATTCACTGTCGCCGGACCCGGGCAGCAGTGGAATATTGAGCTTGCTGCCTCTGGCGCGGCCTTTGCCGGTTTCGTCTGCGCGCCCCGTACCCGGATAAAGGTAGCGGCCATCTTCGTGGATATCGGCGAAAATCAGATCCGGATCCGCTTCATAAGCGTAAAAAATTCCGTCGCCGTGATGCACATCGATGTCGACGTAGGCGATCCGCCTGACACTGTACTGCTGCCGCAGCGTCTCGATCACGACACCGAGATCGTTGAACACGCAGAACCCCGCAGAATGATTACGCCCGGCGTGATGCAAGCCGCCAATTGGTTGAAAACTGCGGGTGCATTCTCCTTGCATTACGCGTGCCAGCCCGTCGAGGGCCGCGCCGACCACGTTTGCCGATGCTTCAAATATGCCTGGGAATACCGGCGTGTCGCCACTGTCGAGAAACTCGCGTTTTTCGCGCTCCGCATGCATTACTTTGTCGATATGGCTTTGCGTGTGGAAGCGTCCGATTTCCACATTCGTCGCGAAGCGCGGAGCGCAGGCTCTGACCCTGCCGAGCAGCCCACGTAGCTCGGCCTCCTTCAGGAACGCGCCCTGACGGTCGGCTCCAAGTGGATGCCCGTCGGGAAAGCCGTATCGGGCGAGCGCCTCGCCGACATACAGGCAAGCGTCCGTTGCAGTTGCTGCCTTGAGTTGCCCTGAGATCAGCATGATCGGCACTCCGAGCACGCCCGTCGCGAGACCACGCAGCACATCGCGGCGCGCGGCAGACAGCTTAGAACTCCCGTCCACAACTCCAGCAGGTCTGAAAGTTGGCGGGGTTTTCTTCATTACAGTGCGGACACAACGCCGGGCTTGACCGAGCCTCAGGCTGCTCGATCTGACGAATCAGCTCTCGCGCCTGCTTCGCGTCCCCTGCGTCCATGATCCATACCTCCGGCCAGGCCTGATGAAACGGGATTTCGCCCATGACGCTCTGTGCGTTTTCGTTGAATACGCGGGCTTCGATGCCCGCCTGCGCAAGCAGACCGCGCATCAGATGCGCATCGGGAAGGGTTTGTGCGGAATAGATTTTCAGCATCAGAGCCGCGTTTCGATGCCTTTCGCGCCACGCAAGGAAATAAATCCGCGCCGGCGCCATTCAGGCAGAACTTTTTCCGAGCGTCTGATGAATCCCGCGTCGCGCAATGCAAGGTTTCCTTTCGTTAGTGCTTCCGATTTTCGCTCGCATATCCCTAGAACAGGTCCATCTGTCCGTCCAGGCGTGGCCGCCGGAATTGCGTGGTGTCGAGCACACGCTTGTGTTGGTTCAGGCCCAGCCGTTTGCAGGCTTTTTCGAACCTCAGCCTGAGCAAATCGGAAAACTCGCCACTGCCGCGCATGCGTGTTCCGAACTCCGGATCGTTCTCGCGCCCGCCGCGCATCTGCTTCACTCGGCTCATGACATGCTCGGCCTTAAGGGGATAGTGATGCATCAGCCAGTCTTTGAAAAGGCCTTTCACTTCGTAGGGCAGGCGCATCAATATGTACCCGGCCGTGAGCGCGCCGGCATCGCGTGCCGCTTCGAGGATCTGCTCGGTCGCCGAATCGGTGAGGAAAGGCACGATCGGGGCCACCATCACACCGACCGGCACCCCGGCGCGCGCGACACGGCGGATGGCTTCTATCCGGCGCGCTGGGGCCGAAGCCCGTGGCTCCATCCTGCGCGCCAGATCGTGATCAAGCGTGGTGACCGAAATAAATACTGTTGCCAGGCCTTTCCCTGCCATGGGCGCCAGGATATCGAGATCGCGTTCGACCAAAGCATTCTTGGTGACGATGCCGATCGGCTGATTGCATTGCGCCACCACTTCCAGGATTGATCGGGTGACCTTCCATTCACGTTCGGCCGGCTGATAAGGGTCGGTATTCGCGCCAATACTGAGGGTGGTGCAAACGTAACCGGGCTTGGCAAGTTCCTCACGCAACCGTTCGGCCGCGTTGACTTTGGCAAACAGCCGCGTCTCGAAATCGATACCAGGAGAAAGATTCAGGTACGCATGGGAAGGCCGCGCGTAGCAGTAGATGCAGCCATGTTCGCAACCGCGATACGGGTTGATGCTGCCGGTGAAGGGAATATCCGGCGAATCGTTCTTGGAAATGATGCTCTTGACGTGCTCGGCCGCGACGATGGTCTGCGGCCTTGCCGGCTCATCTTCGAGCGGTGTTCCCCAGCCGTCGTCGACGGCTTCTCGCGCCGCGTTCTCGAAGCGACCCTCGGGATTAAGCGTGGCCCCCCTGCCCTTATGGGCGGAGCCGTAGTCTCCGATGACGGTCTTGAGCGGCATACTGTTATTATATACAGCCTTAGAAACCGTGAACAGCGATCGGTGATCAGTCAACGGTTAAACGCAAGAAATCCTTTCCCTTGAAGAGGGTTTTCTTGATCTGCCGTTCACTGTTCACCGTTCACCGTTCACCGGTTCCTATTCACCACCCTTTACAGTCCCATCATCCGCACCGCCGTCCTGCACAGCTCGGCCTCGGGATTGGCGAATGAATTCAGGATCGTAAAATGATTGTCATCCGGGCACGGGATGTCGCCCGCTATGACACTCGACCACTGGTTGGCGATCAGGGCGTGCTGCTCCTTGAATCCGCCGATTTCACGTCCGCCAACGGCTATGTAGACTGGCGCCTTGGTGGCGGGGAGCATCAGCCCCGGACTCACCTTCAGCGCATCGGATTCGGTCAGGCGCAAGTCCACATTGATCGAAGGCGTACGCGTGATCGGCTCCAGATCATAGATGCCACTGATCGAGAGCCCGCCCTGCATGACTCTCTCAGGCAGCCCCCGTGAGTAGCGCGGCCACTGCGCCGCCATGCACATTGCCGTCAAGTGACCGCCGGCTGAATGCCCCGCGACGAAGACCCGGTTGCGTGGCGTGCCCACCTCGGCGGCATTTCGATACAGCCATGCGCCAGCCTTCAGGCACTGAAGAACAATATCTTCGACTTTCACAGCCGGGCAAAGCGAATAATTGATCGCCGCGACGGCGGCCCCGGCATTCACGAAAGGGGTCGCCACGAAGGAATGGTGTTTCTTGTCGAGGGATCGCCAGTAGCCGCCATGAATGAACATCAGCAGCGCTTTGGCCTCGCCACGCGGCCGAAAGATGTCCATGGTTTCCATGCGGTCATCGCCATAAGGCACATCCAGCTCGACATCGAGACTGCGCCGCGCCTGTTCCGACCGGGTCGCCCAGGTGTCGAAATGGCTCTGGAATTCCGGGACCGCCACCCGGTTGTTGAACATCGATTCGTAGTACGCAGCGTCTCTGATCATTTCGGATCTCCACCTTTTCCAGGTTTAGTTTTAAGGACTTATGGGACGGACGGATTTTGACGGCGACAGCAGATTTCGGAATCATGCAGGAATCCTCCGCAGATGCAAATTCCCGGA
>JANMYN010000643.1:0-13259 GCA_031382195.1 Betaproteobacteria bacterium | reverse complement strand
CCTCGGCGATAAAGCGCACATAAGCCGGCTGATTGGTCTTGCCCCGATAAGGTATTGGCGCCAGATATGGCGAGTCCGTCTCAATGAGCATGCTCTCGAGCGGCACTTCGAGGGCCACCTCCTTCAATGCAATGGCATTCTTGAACGTGACTATTCCCGAAAAAGAGATCATGAAATTCATGTCCATGGCCCGTCGCGCAACGTCGGCGGTTTCTGTGAAGCAATGCATAACGCCGCCAACCCCGGCGGCCGCTTCTTCTTGCATGATTCGCAGAGTATCTTCAGCAGCGTCGCGGGTATGAATGATGAGTGGTTTTCGCGTTTGCCGGGCAGCCCGAATATGGGTGCGAAAACGCTCCCGCTGCCACTCGGTTTCGCCCTCGACCCGGTAATAGTCCAGGCCGGTTTCCCCGATGGCAATTACCTTGGGGTGGTCAGCCAGTTCGACGAGTCGATCAATGTCAGGCTCTTCGCCGGAACGGTCATCCGGGTGCACACCGGCGGAGGCAAATATGTTGGGAAAGCGTTCGGCGATGGCCAGGATCTCGGGAAAGGTTTCTAGGTTTACCGACACGCACAGCGCGTGGGTCACGCTATTAGCAGCCATCGCCCCGGTTACGGCGCCGAGATCGGCAGCCAGCTCGGGAAAATTGATATGACAGTGTGAATCTATGAACAATTTGGGTAGCCGGACAAGAGGCACTCCATGGCCAGGCGTTTGTTCAGCGGATGCTGCGCAACGCGCCCATAGTGTATTACTGCGTCGTACCAACTCATAAGCTCATAGGCTGACACGGCGGCGGCAGTTTTCTGCAGTGCTGCCGTGTAATCGAGGTGGTAACGCACCTCACCTCCGGATTTGAGGGCTGCGACGTCATAAGCCCACTGGGACAGCAAAGTCGACACCACGACCCCGTCGACGTCCTCAGCGCAATCCGCGGCATGTAAGGGATCGAATTCGGGGGCAACAAGCGCGTCCAGCAAGGCCTTGCGTTGCCCCCAGAAAGGCTCATCGCCGGCCCGATCGATGGCGGCCAGCGGTGCATAGCCGCCCTGAGCCAACGCCAATTCACCCTGTGCAATGCCCTGCCCTTTAATCCAGTCAAGCGCGGCCGCAGGGTTCGGCATGCCGAATTCCAGGCGGAAACAGCGGCTGCGAATCGTCGGCAGAACGCGTTCTGGCTGATGGCTGACGAGCAGAAAATGTGTAGCGCCCGGAGGTTCCTCGAGCATCTTGAGAATCGCGTTGGCCGCACTGGGATGCATCGCCTCAGCAGGCACAACGCAGACGACCTTGGCGCCGCCGCGGTGGGATGTGATTGTCACGAAATCGGCTAGTGTCCGGACGCTCGCCACCGAAATCTGACGACTCGCCTTTTTGGATGGCCCAGCTTCCTCATCGGTCATGCTGGAAGCTGCGTTGTCTTCCTCCTGAGCGGTCTCCAGCATGCGAAGATCCGGATGGTTGCCCACCTGATAAAGGCGACACGATGCACATGTCCCGCAGGCGTTAAGTTCGTCTCGTTGCGTCTCGCACAAGAGGGACTGCGCAAGGAATAATGCCGTGGCGCGTTTGCCCAATCCCGGCCTGCCCGCCAGCAATAATGCTCGCGGCAACGCCCTCGTTGGGCGAGGCAACCGGTCGAGGATCGGATTAATCCAGGGATAAGTCAGGCTCTCCATTTCGATAATAGTGCCGTAAGTTTTTCTCCCATCTCCTTTTGGATATCAAGGATTGTTTTGCTGCCGTCGATGCGCAAAAACCTGTGAGGCGATTCCGCCATCCGCTCAAGATAGGCACTGCGCACGCGATCGAAGAATTGCGCGCTTTCGCGCTCGAACCGGTCTGGCGATTTGATGCGCGCGACGCGATCCTTGCCCAATTGTGCGCTTACGTCGAACAGCACGGTCAAATCGGGTTGAATGTCGGGGTGGACCCAGGTTTCCAATGCGGCAAGTTTCTTTTTTTCCACGCCGCGCCCGCCGCCCTGATAGGCAAAGCTCGCATCCGTGAAACGGTCGCAAAGCACACAATCCCCGCGCGCCAGTGCCGGCCTGATAACCTCTTCGAGATGCTGGCACCTGGCCGCGAACATCAGCAATGCTTCGGTTTCGGCATCGATGGTTCCTTCCGTTGCCAGTAGAAGTTCACGCAGCTTTTCGCCTAACGCCGTACCGCCGGGCTCACGCGTCAAAGTCAGTGGAATGCCGCGTCCCCGCAGGAATTCCGCCGCCCACCCCACGTGGGTGCTTTTACCGGCACCGTCGATGCCTTCGAAGGTGATGAATAGGCCGCGCTTCAACGAAGGAGCTGGAACTTATTTACGGCGCGATTGTGTTCCACCAGGCTGGAAGAGAATTGGTGGCTGCCGTTGCCGCGGGCAACAAAATACAGAGCCTGGCTTTGCGCGGGATTCAGGGTCGCCCTGATCGATGCCTCTCCCGGCATCGCGATCGGCGTCGGCGGAAGGCCGAAACGAGTATAAGTATTGTAACTATTGTCGGTCGTCAGATCACGACGGCGCAAATTGCCGTCGAAGCCAAGGCCGAGTCCATAAATTACGGTCGGATCGGTCTGCAGGCGCATGCCGCGTTGCAGCCGGTTGACGAAGACCGCAGCGATAAGCTCTCTCTCATCCGCGCGGCCGGTTTCCTTCTCCACGATCGACGCCAGTATCAATGCTTCATATGCGCTGTTGAGCGGCAAGCCCTGGACGCGCTGCTCCCAAAGTGCCTGCAATTTGGTCTGCATTCTCGAATAGGCCTGTTTCAACAACGCCAAATCGCTGGACGCCACGGCGAAATAATACGTGTCCGGGAAAAAAAGCCCTTCGGGAGATTTCCTATCGATGCTGAGACGCTCCAAAATCTGGGCGTTCGACAATACGCTGCTGTCATGCTTGAGCGCCGAGTTGCCATCCAGGACACTTCGCAACTGCGCAAAGGTCCACCCTTCGATGAATTTCAGCTCGGCTTGTGCAAACTCTCCACGAACGATCTTTTCCAGCAGCCGATTTGGTGTAATCTGCTCCCCCACTTCGTAACGGCCGGCCTTTATATCTCCCGCGGCTCCCATCGCCCGGGCGAACACCAGGAAGCTCCAATGGTCGGAAATCAGACCGGCGTGAGCAAGCTGTTCGGAAACGCTGCGCAGGCTGCGGCCGTGATCAACATTGAAGGTGCGTGCGTTCGCAGGAACGTCGACGGGCGTGAATGCGAAATAGGCCAGCCATGCAGCCACGCATAGCGCGGTCAACATAACAAGCAGCACGCCCGATCGGAGAAGGCGTATAGCCGTCCAGCGGGGTGCAGGCAGGAATAGATTCTTATGCTTTGCCATGATATCGGGAAACGTCACCTCGGGACCGCGGTCATTGCTTTGCGCTAACGACCCTTAAATGGGATCTAATGTCCCGATCTGGAATTCGAACGATCGTAGAGCGATCAGATCGTCCGAAAAACCAGCGTGCCGTTGGTGCCGCCGAAACCGAAGGAATTCGACATTGCGACTTTTATTTTCATCTGTCTCGCAGTATTGGGCACGTAGTCGAGGTCGCACTGCGGATCCTGATTGAACATGTTGATGGTTGGTGGGGCAACCTGGTCTTTCATTCCCATAACTGTGAACACTGCTTCCACCGCCCCCGCCGCACCGAGCAGATGCCCTGTACTGGACTTGGTGGAGCTGATGGCCAGTTTCTTTGCGTGATCGCCAAAACAACGTTTGACGGCAATTGTTTCGGCAAGGTCGCCCAAGGGGGTAGACGTACCGTGGGCATTAATGTAATCCACTTCATCCAGATTGATCGCTGCGTTTCGCATGGCATTCACCATGCCGCGCGCCGCCCCTTCACCGTCTGCGCAAGGCGCCGTGATGTGATAGGCATCGGCACTTACGCCATATCCAGCTAATTCGCAGTAAATGTTCGCGCCGCGGGCCCTCGCGTGTTCCAGCTCCTCAAGCACGATTACACCCGCGCCCTCTCCCAGCACGAAACCATCGCGGTCTGTGTCCCACGGCCGGCTCGCGGTAGACGGGTCATCGTTGCGCGTGCTGAGCGCCCTGGCGGCTGAAAAACCGCCGACCCCGAGCGCGCAGACGCACGCTTCGGAACCGCCAGCTACCATGATATCGGCATCCCCGTATTCGATTAGACGAGCCGAATCTCCGATGCAATGGTTCGCGGTAGTACATGCCGTGACCATTGCGAGCGACGGACCCTTGAAGCCATACATGATCGACAGATTGCCGGAGATCATGTTGATGATTGCGCCAGGAATAAAAAACGGAGAAATCTTGCGCGGTCCGCCTTCGATATAGGCCTTGTGCGTATCCTCGATCAAGGGCAATCCTCCAATACCGGATCCGACATTGACGCCAATGCGCTCGGCATCGTGCGGATTTGCTGCAAGACCGGCATCCTTTATAGCCTCGGCTGCGGCCGCGATTCCGTAATGGATGAATATGTCGACCCGGCGAGCTTCCTTTGCAGACAATACCGTGCTGACGTCGAACTTTTTTACTTCTCCGGCAATCTGGGACGCAAAAGGTGAGGCGTCAAACCGGGTAATCCGGGTAATGCCGGACATGCCGGCCTGAATACTGGACCACGCTTCCTTGACGCTGTTGCCGACAGGGCAGACGATGCCCAAGCCGGTTACGACAACTCGGCGCTTAGACAACGGAACTCCAGAGGGAAAGAAGAATGAATGCGATCAGTTTTGATGCGCTTTGATGTAGTCGATCGCCTGCAGAACGGACGTTATCTTTTCCGCTTCCTCATCGGGGATCTCGCACTCGAATTCTTCTTCAAGCGCCATCACCAGTTCCACGGTGTCCAGAGAATCGGCTCCGAGGTCATCGACAAACGTCGATTCAATCTTGACGTCTGCTTCGTTCACGCCTAGCTGCTCGGCAACAATCTTCTTGACGCGCTGTTCTACGGATTCCATTAATGTCCCTTCCCTGTTTTGCTTGAAAATTCCATTACGTGGCTACCCAGGCCGTCTTCTGTCAAGGCGGCCCGGAACAAAAACACGCACCACATTCTACCAAAATTGCGTGCCCTCCGGCATCAGTCCATGTACATTCCGCCGTTGACGTGCAGGGTATTTCCGGTGACATAGGCGGCCCCTTCCGAAGCCAGAAAGGCAACGGCCGCGGCAATCTCCTCGACCTTGCCGAATCGGCCAAGCGGAACATGCGCGAGCAATGCACGCTTCTGCTCATCGGGCAATCCGCGCGTCATGTCAGTATCAATGAACCCTGGCGCAATACAGTTTACCGTTATGTTACGGCTGCCAACTTCTTTCGCCAATGATTTGCTGAATCCGACAACGCCAGCTTTGGCGGCCGCGTAATTGACCTGACCGGCATTGCCCATCGATCCGACCACGGACGTGATGTTGATGATGCGACCAAAACGCGCCTTCATCATCGAGCGTACGACCAGCTTGCTCAACCGGAATACCGACTTCAGATTAGTATCCATTATCTCGTCCCACTCCGCATCTTTCATGCGCAATAGCAGGTTGTCTCGCGTAATCCCGGCGTTATTGACCAGGATGGAAACGGGACCATGCTCGGATTCGATCCTACCAAGAATGATTTCCGCTTCCGCAGAATCGTTCACGTTGAGCTTGAATCCACTGCCTCCGACACCTGCGCTGCGCAAGTAATCCGATATGCCCGCCGCGCCGGCATCGCTCGTGGCAGTTCCCGCGACTGTTGCGCCGGCCTTGCCTAGGCCCACGGCAATTGCCTGTCCTATGCCCCTGCTGGCTCCGGTTACCAGCGCGACTTTTCCTTCCAGCATCGATCCTCCCGTCACTTCAGCGCCGTCAATGCTTCTCTGAATGCCGGCTCGTCGCCAAACGAAAACGCCTGCGTTGTGGGCGCGATGCGTTTGTTAAGTGCTGCCAACACCTTGCCGGGACCGCATTCGACAATATGCGTTGCCCCGGCCGATACCATTGCACGAATGGTGTCGACCCAGCGCACGGGTTGACAAAGCTGACGCACCAGGGCATCGCGTACTGCATCGGCCGATCCCGCGCTGGTGACGTCCGCATTGTGCAGAACCGGAACGTCCGACGTTCCAATCTTGACAGCCTTCAGGCGTTCCCGCATGCGCTCGGCGGCCGGTCGCATCAGGCTGCAATGCGAAGGCACACTCATTGGCAACACAATCGCTCGCTTCGCACCCATGCCTTTGGCGATTTCCATGGCGCGTTCGACCGCAGCTTTGTTTCCGGCAATCACAACCTGGGCCGGAGAATTGAAGTTTGCCGCTTCGACGATTTCATCGTTAGCGCTGGCCTGCTCGCAGGCCGCACGCACCAAGTCGTCTTCGAGACCCAATATTGCCGCGATCGCACCTACACCCTCGGGCACGGCCTCCTGCATGGTTTGTGCGCGAAAGCGCACGAGCATAACGGCCTCGGCAAAATCGATCGCGCCGCCTGCAACGAGAGCGCCGTACTCGCCCAGGCTGTGTCCAGCACAGATTGCCGGCCGAGTCCCGTTCGCCGCGCGCCATGCGCGATGAAGGGCAATATCCGCCGTCAACATCGCCGGCTGCGTATTGACCGTGATGTTGAGTTCTTCTGACGGCCCCTGCTCCACGAGTTTCCACAGGTCCTGGCCGATTGCGTCCGACGCCTCCGAAAACGTATCGCGCACGCCGGATAACCTGGCGAAAGAGTTCATCATGCCCACTGATTGCGAGCCTTGTCCTGGGAAAACGAACGCGATTTTCATGGCATCTCGCTTACCAACGTAACAGCACTGCGCCCCAAGTGAAGCCGCCGCCCACGCCCTCGAGCAGCAGCGTCTGTCCAGGATGTATCCGGCCGTCACGTACCGCCTCGTCCAGCGCGAGCGGAATGGATGCGGCTGAAGTATTCCCGTGATGGTGAACGGTAGCGATCAGCTTTTCTTTTGGCAGGCCAAGTTTTCTTGCCGTCGCCTCCATGATTCTGATGTTGGCTTGGTGTGGAATGAACCAATCAAGATCCGAAACCGTCATGCCGGCGGCCTCCAGTACTTCGTTGGCACCTTCTTCGAAAACACGTACGGCAAATTTGAATACGGAACCGCCGTCCATATGGACAAACGGCGAACCCCATACCTTCCCACCGCTTACGCTGCCGGGTACACACAGCATTTCCTTGTGACTGCCGTCGGCATGCAATTTCGTGGCGAGAATTCCGGGTTTATCGCTCGCCGCGACGATTACCGCTCCAGCCCCATCACCGAATAGAACGCAGGTACCGCGATCGCTCCAGTCCAGGATGCGCGAATACACCTCCGTTCCGACCACCAGGACCCGCGTGGCCTGGCCAGCGCGGATGAACAGATCAGCGATCGTCAATGCGTAGACAAAACCACTGCAGACGGCCTGGACGTCGAAGGCGGGGCAACCGGCAACACCGAGTTTGGCTTGCAGAATACAGGCGGTGCCGGGAAATATGATGTCCGGTGTCGTCGTGGCGACGATGATGAGATCGATGTCTGCGGCGTCCACTTGCGCTGATTTTAGGGCTCGTTGTGCGGCAGGCAATGCCAGATCGCTCGCCAACTGCCCGTCGGCGGCAACATGCCGGCTTTGAATGCCGGTGCGCGTTCGAATCCATTCATCGGAGGTGTCAAGCGTGCGCGCCAGATCGTCGTTGGTTACGACCTTTTCCGGCAGATAGCTTCCGGTGCCGATAATGCGCGAGAACATCACGCGGCTTTCTGATGAATGGTGGCCATGCGATCGCTGATGCCGCGCAATACGTCGTGTCGCGCTTCCTCATAGGCCCGCTGGATGGCGAATCGAAAACCGAAACCGTCGGCGGAGCCGTGACTCTTTACCACGATGCCTTTCAGTCCAAGCAGGCTGGCGCCGTTGTATCGTCTGTGATCGACACGCCGGCGAAAGGCATTGAGGACAGGCAAAGCCATCGCCCCGGAGATTCTCGTGAACAAATTGCGCCCGAATTCTTCGCGCAGATAGGCGCCGAGCATCTGCGCCAATCCTTCGGAAGTCTTGAGTGCGACGTTGCCGACAAATCCGTCGCACACGATCACGTCTGTAGTTCCCTTGTAGATATCGGTGCCTTCGATGTTGCCGTAGAAGTTGAGTCCGCTGTCCCGGAGCAATTCCGCGGCCTGTTTCACGACCTCATTGCCCTTGATCTCCTCTTCCCCGATATTGAGCAATCCGACGGAAGGCCTGTCGATATGATCGACCGCGCTGATCAGAGATGACCCCATCACCGCAAACTGGAGCAGGTGCTCCGCGGTGCAATCGACATTCGCGCCCAGATCGAGCACACAGGTATGGCCTCGCATAGTGGGCAGAAAAGAAGCGATCGCAGGGCGTTCGATACCGGGCAGCATCTTCAAGACAAAGCGCGAGATCGCCATCAGGGCACCAGTATTTCCGGCGCTCACGCAAGCATGGGCATCCTGGTTCTTCACAGCATCGATGGCAATGCGCATCGAAGACTCGCGTTTGCCACGCAAGGCTGACGCCGGCGCCTCGTCCATGGCGACAATTTCCGGGGCAGGCCTGATTTGAATCCGGTCCCCAGTGCGTGCGCCGTTGCGTTTGAGTTCGGTTTCGATGACGTCGGGCAGACCTACCAGGAGGACTCGAGAGTCCGCCAATTCATCGACAAAAGACAGGGCGGCGGGAACCGTCACGTGCGTGCCGTGATCACCACCCATGCAATCAATGGCTACGGTAATCAACGTAGTTGGGACCTGTTCAGCACGCACGAACCTGATCTTGCACGCGTTTTGACCGTGCTTTTAACTCCGAAATGCCCGTAAGCGAGGGCAGCGGCGGGAGTCGAGGTCATGCCTTTGAACTGCACCATCGGGCAGTCAAAAGCCGGCGAATTGTTATTCGCCCTTGGTCTTGACAACCTTTTTACCGCGATAGAATCCGTTCGGGCTGATGTGATGACGCAGATGCGTTTCGCCGGTTGTCGGCTCCACGGCCAACGGCGTATTCGTCAGGAAATCGTGAGACCGGTGCATGCCGCGTTTGGACGGGGATTTCTTGTTTTGTTGTACTGCCATGACTTGCTCCTTGAGTTCGAATCTGTTTACTGCCGCTTCAGCATCGCCAGCGAACTGAACGGTGACTTCTTTTTTCTCTCACCTTCGACCATAACGGGCGGAGAACATTCGCCAGGCTGATGTCCCGCAACCATCGGCAGGCAAAGGATGGCTTCGTCTTCGACCAACGCGGTCACATCGAGTTTGGCGTCGGCATGTATCCGTTCAATATCGTTCGACTCTCGCGCTGGATCCCCGAGCTCCTGTGCCGCGGGAACCAGTTCGAAATTGCGAACCGACTTCAGGCTGAACTTTACCGGCCCCAAGCAGCGTTGACAGGTCAGCAGAAGCTCCGCAGCAATGCCTAGGCGCAAAGACGCGATGCCGTCCTTGTCCACTGTCCCAGTCAAGCTGTACATAATTGCACCCGACTGGTCGAACAGCACATCGTGCAACCGCGGCAGCTCGGAAGTCGCTACGCTTGCGCGCACTTCACCTGCATCGCGCGCGAATGCCACACTGTCAATAGCGACCGCATCCCACATAGGCCGCGCATAATAGTGGTTTTGGATTACCCTGTCAAAACAAAATGTCCACAACAAACAGTGGCCTATCACTGGTTCTCGCATCAACATCGCGCTACCGCCGCGAACTGCTCGAAAGGTTGAAACTGCCGTTCAAAATCGTCTCGCCAGTGGTGGATGAAACGCCCTATTCCGGCGAGGCACCGGCAACTACCGCCGCACGACTGGCGCTGGCCAAAGCCCAGGCGGCGCAAGCCCGCTTTCCGCGCTCACTAATCATTGGATCGGACCAGGTTGCGTTTTGTGACGGCGTGCGGCTGGACAAACCCGGAGATCATGCCGGCGCGGTTCGCCAGTTGCGACACGCCAGCGGGAAATCCGTCAGCTTCATTACTGCGGTCGCGCTGGTAAATTCGGCCAGCGGAACAACACAGACAAAACTTGTGCCCACCGAGGTCAGGTATCGGGGCCTCAGCGACATTGATATCGAACGCTACCTGCGGGCAGAGCCGGCTTATGATTGCGCCGGCAGCGCCAAGGCTGAAGCTCTGGGAATTTCGTTGGTCGACAGTATCCAGTCTTCCGACCCCACGGCATTGATCGGTCTGCCATTGATCGCGCTGTGCGAAATGCTCCGAAACGAAAACGTATCGGTCCCGTAGGGCTAACGGCTTCTCCGGAATGAAATGCAGAAAACAAAATTGTTCCTGGTCCCCGTGGACCTGGCCCCGGAAAGTTCTATCGATTGGGTCGGATCGCGGCTAAGAAACGCCGTGCTTCCATTGCGGCGGTTTGTGGTCGAGCATCCAAAATCGGCCCGCCAGTTTCTGAAAGCGCTGGGTTTGCCGCTGCAGGAACTCGAATTGGAAGTACTCGACGAGCACTCGAAAGCTGAAGATCTGGACCGGATCGTCCGCTGGCTGGGGTCCGGCACTGACGTCGGGTTACTTTCTGAGGCCGGCTGTCCTGCGATAGCGGACCCTGGCACTGATCTGGTCAGTCGCGCGCACCGGCTTGGCATGCAAGTCGTACCGTTGGTGGGCCCGTCGTCCATCGTCCTCGCCCTCATGGCGTCCGGCCTGAACGGCCAACGTTTCGCCTTCAACGGCTACCTGCCGCAGGCATCCACGGAACGGGATGCGCGCATTCGCGAAATCCAGGAACGATCACGCAGGCTCGATCAAACGGAGATTTTCATCGAGGCGCCCTACCGCAACGATCAATTGTTCAAGGCGGTTACCTCAAATTGCAAACCCGAGACCCTGCTCAGCGTCGCAATCGACCTGACGAGTTCAACTGAAGAAATATGGACGAAGAGTATCGGCGCATGGCGACTGGGCGCGCCACCGCGCCTCCACAAGCGACCGGTCGTATTTCTGCTGCTGGCCGATAAACCGCGCTCAGTGCAGCGGGGACGTCGAACCAGCGGCGCGCATCAGTGATTCGCTTAGCGCGGCGCCGAAACGCTTGGCGAAACGCTCGGCAATATTTTCCCGTGGCGTGAAATCAACTATCTTTTCCGCCTTGATGATTTCGCGAGCCACATAGTCGACGCTACCCAGCGCGTCCGCGAGCCCGAGTTCGATGCTTTTTTGCCCCGTCCACACCAAGCCTGAGTAAGTATCCTGGCTCTCCTTCAAGCGCTTGCCACGCCCTTGGCGCACCACGTCGATGAATTGCTGATGGATTTCCCGCAGCATCTTCTGTGCGTACTCCCGTTGCGCCGTATTCATCGGCGAGAATGGATCGAGAAATCCTTTATTTTCGCCTGCGGTGAGCAATCTGCGCTCGACGCCAAGCTTTTCCATGGTCCCCGTAAATCCGAATCCGTCCATCAGCACGCCGATCGAACCGACGATGCTGGCTCGATCGACGTAGATCTGATCCGCCGCCACGGCAACGTAATAGCCACCGGAAGCGCAGATATCTTCTACAACCGCATACAGCGGTATTTGCGGGTATTTTTTCCTCAGCCTGTGCATTTCGCTGTTGATGGTACCTGCTTGAACCGGGCTTCCCCCTGGGCTGTTGATGCGCAGGATGACCCCTTTGGTGCCTTTGCTTTCGAACGCGTCATGCAACCCCTGCGTAATAACGTCGGAGTTGGCATGGGTATCCGCTGAAATAACGCCGTTGAGTTCCACAAGCGCAGTATGGTTACCCTGGATAGTTTCGCGTCCGCCAAGCCAGCCAAAAGCGATGAACAGCAACGCGAACAGGTAAATGAAGGTCAGCGTCTTGAAGAAAATGCCCCAGTTGCGCGACTTTCGCTGCTCGTCGAGAGCCGAACGGGCCAGCTTCTCGATGATTTGGCGCTCCCAGTTTTCGTTTTGGCCGACAGGGTCCATTTCAGACATAAACCGTTTCCTGGTTATTCAGCAGATAGACGTTGCCGTCGTGTTCGTCGACGGCAAGCTTGGTAAGACGCTGTCCTTTGCACGGCCCGCCGACGCAATAACCGGTTTCCGGAACATAGGCCGCGCCATGCGTACCACAAACCAAGTATAAACCGCCCACGTCGAAGAACTCGCCCGGCTGCGCGTCGAGTTCGACCCGGACGTGTGCGCAGCGATTCAGATAGCCCTGCACTTTGCCGCGATAGCGCACGACGAACGCCGGAACGAGTCCTAGCGCGGTATCCACGCTGAAGCGAACGCCCTTGCCGCGCTCAGGCAATTCCTGCGACGGGCAGATCAGCCGTTTTGCTTCAGCCATTGCATCAACTGTTGAAAACTGCTGACGCAGCAAAGCGGCCGCATGTTCTCCAGGTCACTGAGCACATGCGCCCCGTAGCTGACAGCCACTGCCGCGACGCCGGCGTTTTGCGCCATTTGGAGATCGTGCGTGGTGTCCCCGATCATCAAAGTGCGCTCCGGAACCGTGCCCACCATGTCCATGACCACATGCAGCATATCCGGATGAGGCTTAGGAAATCCCTCATCGGCGCAGCGCGAGGTATGAAAATAAGGTGCCAATCCGGTCGCCAGCAATGACCGATCCAGGCCACGCCGGCTCTTCCCGGTGGCAATTCCCATCAAATAGCCTTCGAGATTCAGCGCGGGAATGCCCGTAGCCACGCTCGGAAACAGCTCGACATCCCCGTCACCGGCCAGGAAGTGAACACGATACCGGTCGGCCACCGCCTCATAGCGATCGGGGCCTAAACCGGGATTCAGGTACGCCATGGCGTCCTGCAGGCCCAGCCCGATTACATGGCGAGCCTGCCTGGTTGACGGCACCGGAAGTTCGAGGTCCCGGAATGCCTGCTGCAATGAAGCGGCAATGTGGGCGGCGGAATCGATCAACGTGCCGTCCCAGTCGAATACGAGCAAATCGTAGCGTTTCGCCATTACGGTTCCTTGGCGACCACTGCACCCTGCACGGAGCGCAAAAAGCGCTCTAACTCGGGGGGCAGCGGTGCTTCCACACGCACCATCTGTGCACTGCGCGGGTGGCTGAATTCCAGCGTGGCCGCATGCAGAAACATGCGCTTGAACCCCAGTTTCACCAATCGCTTGTTGGCATCGAAGTCTCCGTATTTGTCGTCGCCCGCAATGGGGTAGCCGATATGAGCCAGATGAACCCGAATTTGATGTGTTCGCCCCGTCTTGAGTTCTGCATTCAACAGGCTGTAGCCGGGGATATTGCGAACCAGACGGAACACTGTATGCGCCTGTTGGCCT
>JANMYN010000610.1:0-6100 GCA_031382195.1 Betaproteobacteria bacterium | reverse complement strand
GCTCGGCCCCGAATTGCTGCAGTGGGGGCGTGACACCTTCGGACTCACCATCAACGAGTTCTACGGCCAGACCGAATGCAATATGGTGCTGTCTTCCTGCGAAGCCTTGTTTCCGGCAAAACCAGGCGCCATCGGCAAGGCCGCACCCGGGCACGAGGTCGAGATCGTCGATGACGCCGGGCGCATTTTGCCGGCCGGCGAGATCGGCGCCATCGCCGTGCGCCGCCCCGACCCGGTTATGTTCCTCGGATACTGGAACGACCGCCAATCCACGCAGGAGAAGTTCATCGGCGACTGGCTCATTACCGGGGACACCGGCGCGAAGGATGCAGACGGCTACGTGACCTTTGTCGGGCGCGACGATGATGTGATCACCAGTGCCGGCTATCGCATCGGTCCCGGACCCATCGAAGATTGCCTGCTCGGCCATCCCGCCGTACGCATGGCGGCGGTCGTGGGCGCGCCGGATGCCGAGCGCACCGAGATCGTCAAAGCCTTCGTAGTCCTCGAGGCCGGATTTACGTCGGACGACGCACTCACACGCGAATTACAGGATCACGTCAGGACACGCCTTGCCGCCCACGAATATCCGCGGCAGATACGCTATGTCGATTCCCTGCCCATGACCACGACCGGAAAAATTATCCGGCGCGAACTGCGGGACCGCTCGGAGTAGTAGATCAAAATCCTCACCGCAGAGGACGCAGATACCCTACGTGCGTTGCGCGTCGGGTATCTGCGGTGAGCGCACTTATCGAACCTTAGAATCGGAATCGGGTTCAGCGATGGTCATCGCCACCGCGCCAGCGGCCTTTTCCCCCGCCGGAATCCGACTGCCCGCGCCCCTCGTTGCCGCGAACTTGCGCTCGCTCGGCGCGTCGCTCCACGCCGCGATCGGGATTGGCCACCATCAGTCGCTCGATGCGGCCAGGATTGGAAACAATGGCGCGCTCAATTCGAGCCGCGGGTGGCGATACACTGCGTGGTTGCGGCATTGCCCGCGGTGGCTGAGAAGCCGCGCGCTCGATCTGCACCGCAACCGGCGGCATTCGTTGCGCGGGCCGCGCCTGCGGCAGTGCCTGCACCGGCCGCTCCTGATTCACGTTTGCGCGGGAGCGTTCGATGACGGGACGTGCATCCACGCGCGCGCGCGGAACAGCCTCATCAGCCTGCCGCCGATCCCATACGCGTTCGCGCGGCAAATGCTGCCCATTGCCTGCCTGCCCGCGTTCGTTGCCTGCGACGGCTGGCGGCTGGACACGCGGCTGCGCGGGTTGTACCCGTCCACGATCCTGCTGGTTGGCGAACTGCGGCGCACGACGCCACGGTGTCTGAACGGCGGGCGGTGTCTGAACGGCGGGCGGTGTCTGAACGGCGGGCGGCATTTGCCCAACGGGCGAATTGGCGATATGGCCGCGCACCTGCACATCGCGCCTGCCACGGTCGCGATTACCGTCAGCGCCAGGCTGGCGCCTCCGACCATCGGGACCCGCCACGAAACCGCTACCCTGGGCCGGGCGCGAAAATGTCGGCGCAGCCCGACGCTGCGGATGCGCGGGTCCGCTCCAGACGATGCCCTTGCGATCCCAGCGGTCATAGATACGGCCGGCGTTATGCCATCCCGGCGCCGCAGGGCGGATTGCATTTACGCGGTCCGCGACGAAACCCGGCCGCCCGCGCCCATACACCGGCGCATGCCAGGGTCCCCACCACGGACGGATATACCGTGGCGGCGGTGTCCAGGCCACGCTGTGCCGTGCGTACCACGGATACGGATTCCACCAGCTGTGGAAAAAGCTGAAGCCGAACCCCCAGGTAACCGGCGCGCCATACCAGACGCTGCCGATCCACGGGCGATAAGGCCAGCCGGTACCGTACACGATGACGTTATCGCTCGACACATAGGAGCCCACATAGCCCGGCGTGTAGCCGACGTAGACCACCTCGGGCGTCGCGTCGTAAACGCGAACGTAGGTTACGTAGTACAGCGGGGAGCTGCGCGGAATGGAATAGATCCCAGACGGCACATAACTCGCCACCGTCCACGGTCCGAAAGGCGAAGGGGCGGCAAACCAGACGCCGTTGTCGAGCGCGTAAAAGGATTCTTCGCTGAGGCGAATCACGGGCACCGGCGAGTTGATCGCGTTCTGCAGGGCCGTGCCTTCGATCGGCTGGAACACCGGATTGCCATCGTAGGCAATTTCCAGATGCGCCGCGCTGCGTGCCACGGTCGCCACCTGCGGCACGGAATTCGCGATCACCGCTTCACGTGCCTGCGGTGTACCCGGCACGGCGGCCCGCACGCTCTGCGTCGGATGCTCGGCGGGAATCATGGCGAAGTCGGCGGGAAGGTTTGCTGCAGGCACGTAGCTCCACTGGCCCTGTGCAAGCGCCGTCGTGCGATACCAGCGGCCGGAGATCAACGCATAATGATTCTGCGTCCTCAGGTCGAGAAACAACTTGTTCGGCGAATTGGTCACGTAGAGCAATTGCGTACGCTCGATGGGCGAGTACTGCGCCGGACCGTCCGTCTGCAGCAGTTCGGTTGGCGTCGTGCTGACGATGACAGCTAAGTCTCTGGGCATTGCTGCGCCATCTTCTGCATCCGCGTCCATCAGGTCGACCTGGTCCTGGCGCGTCGCAAGCTGCTTGGCCTGCTCCAGTTCCGCGGACGGATTCGCCGCGATCGACCACGGGCCGTCGAGGTTCTGAGACTCCATCCAGTGGTCCGACACAAACAGGTAGTAGCGTGACATTGCCTTGTCCTGCAGGATCAGCGCGCGCGTATTGGTGACCCGCATGAGCCCGCTATCGGGCACCGGGCGCAAAACCGGGTTGCCGTCGATCGGCACCAGCACCGCGGGGCGCTCGCTGTACAGGATGCGCGGCGGATCGTTATTGAGCGGCTGCTTCGACGACTGTTGGGCAAGCCGGTCGATTTCCATGTCGGATTGCAGCCTGTCCTGCGCGACCCGCCAGGATTGAACCGCAAAATGCGTCCGCAAAATCGACAGATATTCCTCGGCGCCAGCGCCCGCCGCGACCGCGGGGAAATCCGTCCTGCTGACCACGGCGTCGTGAATCGTCACCGTGCGGCTGCGCTGGTCGGTCTCGGTGGGGGCGGAAAAATAGATCACGCCGAAATTCTGCTGGCCGCCGGCGTCGTTGCGTACCGAAACCGCCGAGCGGCCTTCGAGCCGGTTGTTTTCCCACTTATCGACCTGCGGCTGATAGATCAGGAAAGTGCGGCCATCGTCGGTCACTTGCACCGGCCAGGGCGACGACACGGGGGACGCGGCAGCGCTCTGTTGCGCGGAAGCCGCCTCTCCGAGTTCGATGACTTCATCGGCCGCGCCAGCGACAACCGAGGACAGCGACAACGACGCTGCCAACGTAACGGCAAAAATTCCTGGCATCGCGAAATCTCTGGAAAGCTTGCTCATGGTCGGCCCTCCTGCATTGTTTTGGCGCTCCGTCCGCCGTGATGGCGTGGACGCTTACGCAACTCAACGTGAGTAGGACCCCAGCGTTGACCCCTGGTTGCGGAGGATTTTGTCACGCAACGTAACGCCGCGACGCAAGCGCGGAAAAATGATCGGACTAATGGAAAAAAGCGGACACTCCGTCGCCGGGGAGCGACAAAGGGTCGGGACGTTCGGAATTAACTGCGCTTTTGCAGCGGGCGCACTTCGGAACCGTTGAGTTTGACGAAGCGGAAGCCTTGATCGAGGAGCCGCTGCAAACCTTCCGCCATGCCCTTGCCGGTGTCCGAGGCGGGCTTGTTCAGGTGAGCAATGATGATGTCACCGCTCCTGACTTTCTTCAGCCGTCCGACGATCTGCTTTCTGGCGAGCGTGGCGCCGTTGTCGGCGTTCACCGAGAAACCGGCAACCTTGTATCCCATCGCCTCGATGGCTTTGAGCGCATCGGGATCGTATTCCCCGGTCGCTCCGCGATACCAGCGCGGCGCGATGCCGGTGGCCGCCTTCACTGCATCGGCGCCACCGGAAACTTCGCGCCTGAGTTGCTTCAGGTTGGCGAAACCGGCCAGTCCATACACGCTCCGGTCGGCCCCGATGACTGCAGGGATATGATTGGCGCCGTGGTCCTCGATATCGAACAGGTCGGCATGCGCCTTCAGGATCGCAAGCGCATCCGGATTGCGCCGCAGCCATCTGCGGGTTGCGAATATGGTTGTCTGAATCCGGTGGGCGATCAGAAAATTGGCCAGCGCCACATCGAAGCCGCCGCCGCAGGCATCCAGTGTCAATGCCACGACTTTGTCGGGGCCGCCCGCCGGCAACGACAGCTCCTGGTGTAATTCCACCGGCTGAACTTCCGCCACCACCAGGGACGGAAGCAGGCACAGGATCAGAAGGAAAGCGGGCTTCATGATGCCATTAACGTCCATCGGTGCATTTCGTTGAGTCATCAATGCAAAAACCGGAACCACAGGTACGCCCAGGCAAACGCCATCGTCGCCAGGGTCACGGGAATGCCGATGCCGGCGTGCCTTTTCCAGTCGATAGTCACCCCCCGGTTCCGGGCTGCGTCAACGACGATGATGTTGGCGATACTACCCACGATAAGCAAATTGCCGGCCAGCGTGCTGGCGAGCGCCAGCAGCGGCCCGGCCAATTCGTGCGTGGCGACCGGCAGCAGCAGCATGACCGCAGGAACGTTGGACACGATGTTCGACAATAGGAAGGTGGTCAGAAATAGGGGCAAAGGCTGATTCAAGTCCACGCCGAGCCCCGCCAGGTCACCGACAAACTGATACGTGAGCCCGGTTTTTTGTAGCGCATGATTGACGACAAATAAACCGACAAACAGGACCAGCAACTGCCAGTCCACCAGTCCCAGCATTTTTCTCGAATGCAGCCGGCGACTCATCATCAACACGCCTGCCGCGGTCAGGGCGATCACCTCACGTGGCACGGGGGCCGCCAGAAACAGAATGAAAATCGCCGCCGCGACTGACAGACCTTTCGCCGTTTGCCAGCGATCGACTTGCGGAGCCGGTTCGCGGTGGGCGGGCACCGCATCGGTCGCCGCCTCCTCGGAAGCGAGCGTCCACGACCCGCGGCTGCGCCAGGCGATCACGGCCCACACCACCAATAGCCCCAGAAATACCGGAATCGCCGCTTCCAGCAGATAACCGGAAAAGGAAAGCTCCAGTTTCCCGCCGATCAGCATGTTCTGGGGGTTCCCGATCAGCGTCAGCGCCGAGCCGACATTGGCACTGCATGCCAGAGCCAACAGATAGGGAATCGGATTGAGCCGCCGCGCCAGGCAGACATCGATCAATACCGGCGCCATCGCCAGGCAGACGACATCGTTGCTGAACACCGCGGAGAGCGCCGCCACGATCGCGATCAGAGCCGCGAGCAGCTTCGGCGGCGACAGCGGCAAATGACCGGTCTTGTGCGTCACCCAGGTATAGAAGCCGCCCATGCGCAGCTGCGCGGAGACCACCATGAATGCAAACAGAAGAATCAGCGTCGGGGCATGCACTGCGTCCCATGCGTCTTCCAGGCTGATCGCGCCGGCGCCGATCAACGCTATCGCACCGAGCAGCGCGATTCCGGTACGATCGAGCTGCAGAAAAGGCAGTCCGCCCAGGATCATGCCCAGGTAGACCACCCCGAAGATTGCCAGGATCGTCATATTCATTATTCAGCTTTGCGAGTCGGGATTCAGATTAATTGCCGGTGATTGCCGCGCGGATCGGGCGGCCAGGATACAGATCGAGCCGCGGTGCGCCGTTTTCGACAATGGCCACGCCGTTCACGAATACGTACTTCACGCCGAACGAAAATTCGGCGGGCTTCTCGAACGTGGCCTTGTCGATGATGCGCTTGGGATCGAACAGCGTCAGATCGGCATCCGCGCCAACGCGAATGCGTCCCTTGTTGCGCATTGCCGGCACGCGCGCCTCGAGGCGCTGCGCCGGCATCAGGGTCATTTTTCGCAGGCCCTCCATCAGTTCGATGACGTGCTTCTCGCGCACATAGCGCCCGAGCACGCGCGAAAACGTCCCCGCCGAGCGCGGGTGACCTTGTCCGGCGGACACGTCGAAGCCGTCGCTCGCAATCATGGT
>JANMYN010000604.1:0-1846 GCA_031382195.1 Betaproteobacteria bacterium | reverse complement strand
TGCATCCACAGTCCGGTGCAGTGCGCGGACCCCGGGTGGATCATGCGCGCGGACCTGGACCCCGTCCTGGCAAGCGCCACGCGGCGGCGTTTTCTCGAACGCTACTGCGACAGCGGCGTGACCGTGTGCGCGACGCATTTCCCGGAGCCGTCAGTGGGTCGCATTATCCAGCGCGAAGACGCATTCTGGTTCGACTATGAAGCGACCGATCGCTAGCGAATTTCCTCCGCGCTATTCATAAAGGCAACGGCTAAAGAGCCGCGCAAGGAACCCCAGCAAGCGTGGGCTCCCGCCGGCTGTCGTCGAAGGGCGCCTTTCGAGATGTGAGAACAGTCGGAAACGGCCAAAGGACTAAACCGCTCGCGCGGTAGGGGGCTCCGAACAGACGTTGGTGGTTTGTTGAGACAGAGGATCTGTTTATGTTGAGGAACGAGGCAATCCGCCTCGCTTCCCGACAGGAGCAGAGCCATGACTCAATCGAAACAAGCCGTCTCGCCGTTGCGCCAACGCATGATCGAGGACATGCGCATGCGCAAGCTCTCACCCAAGACCCAAACCCAGTATCTGCGCATAGTGCGGCAGTTTGCGGGTTATCTTGGCCGCTCACCTGACACGGCCACCGTTGAGGAACTGCGTCGCTGTCAGCTGCATCTGGTCGATCACGGCACGTCGCCCATCTCACTGAATGCCGCGATTCCCCGGGCTGAAGTTCTTTTTCGACGTCACGCTCGATCATGCCGAGTTGATGGCCAAGATGCGGCCGGTACGTGTTGCGCAGAAACTACCGGTCGTGCTGAGCCGTGAGGAAGTGGCCCGCCTGATTGTTGCGACCGGCAACCTGAAGCATCAGACGGCGCTCTCGGTCGCCTACGGCACGGGTCTGCGCGTGAGCGAGGTGGTCGCGCTGAAGGTGGGTGACATCGACAGCGAACGCATGACCGTGCGCGTCGAACAGGGCAAGGGCGGCAAGGATCGCTATGCCATGCTCTCGCCGGTGTTGCTCGCGCGCCTGCGGACCTGGTGGCGGGTTGCCCGACGCCAAGGCAAGATGCTCGATGGCGGCTGGTTGTTTCCCGGCCTCAATCCGATCGACCCGCTCAGCACCCGTCAGCTCAACCGCGCCGTGCATGCGGCTGCGCAGGCGGCACAGATCGACAAGCGCGTCTCGATGCACACGCTTCGGCACAGTTTTGCGACTCACCTGCTGGAGCAGAAGGTGGACATCCGCGTGATCCAGGTCCTGCTCGGGCACAAGAAGCTCGAGACCACCGCGCTGTATACCCAGGTGGCCACCGAGGTCCTGCGCGAGGTCATCAGCCCTCTGGAGACTCTGCGAGCTTAGCCGGTCACGCCCGTGGGGCGTGCTGCCCTGGAGGTCGCGGATATCTTCCGCGCCTACGGCTCGGCGTGGCGTCAGGCGCAGCGTACTCACCTGAGCCTGGGGCAACTGAAGGTCATGTCGGCCATCGAGCAGTGCCGCAGCGCGGCACTGGGGGGACATGTTCTGCGCTGTAACACCTGTGCGCATCTCGAGATCGCCTACAACTCCTGCCGCAACCGGCATTGCCCGAAGTGCCAGGCCAGTGCTGCCCGACGTTGGCTCGAGGCCCGTCAGGCCGATCTTCTGCCGGTGGACTATTACCACGTGGTGTTCACCTTGCCGGCACCGATTGGCGCCATCGCGTACACCAACAAGGCGGTGATCTATCGTCTGTTGTTCGAGGTCGCCGCCGAGACCCTGCGCATCATCGCTGCGGATCGCAGGCATCTGGGCGCACAGATCGGCGTGACTCTGGTCCTGCACACCTGGGGATCGGCGCTCACCCATCATCCCCACGTGCATGGC
>JANMYN010000594.1:0-2556 GCA_031382195.1 Betaproteobacteria bacterium | reverse complement strand
ATTGCAGCTTTCCGGCGGCCAACAAAAACTGGTGGCGCTGGCGCGGGCGCTGATGTGCGGCACCAAACTTCTGTTGCTCGACGAACCGTTCGAAGGCGTGGCGCCGGTCCTGGCCAAACGACTTGCGGAGGTCATCGCCGGTCTTAAACAACGGGGACTTTCGATTGTCCTGACAGAATCCGATCTTTCGCATTCGCGCGAGATGCTGGACTTGATTTACTCCATCGATCGCGGCCAGGTATCAGTCGTCAGCTAGACCACGTTGCCGCGCTGTTTGCGCAGCCGAACTGACCTGAAAAAAAGTGCTAGCGGCGGTGAACTTGAATCGTCTTGACCGGCGCAGAAGGCGGCGCATCCGTTGCACACCCCTTGCATGAGCTGCAACCTACGCTTTCGGCGCCCGATTGCAGACGGGCCAATCGCGCGCGCTGCGACGAAGGTGCGATCTCGATAAGACGGGCGATCAGCCAGCGGCGCAGGACTTGCGGCATGAACAGCCATCCGGCGTAGAGGATCGCAATCGCGACGATAAGGTAAGTAATCAGAGTTTGCATGAATCAGCTTCCCGTCAGCACCAGGGCAACCCGATAGGTAATGAAGGAGGCCAGATAGGCAAGTAGAAACAGATAGCCCGCCATGATCAATGGATAGCGCATCGAATTGGTTTCACGCCGCACGATCGACAACGTCGAAATGCACTGCGGTGCAAACACGTACCAGGCGAGTAGCGAGAATGCCGTCGCGAGCGACCAGCTCTGCGCGATCATCGGTGTCAGCTGTGCCGCCACATCTGCACCGGTCGCGGAAAGCGCGTAGACCGTTCCGAGCGCACCCACTGCTACTTCGCGTGCCGCCAGACCCGGCACCAGGGCGATCGAAATCTGCCAGTTGAATCCTATCGGCGCCAACACGGTCTCGAGCCCGCGCCCGATTATTCCGGCGAGGCTGTACTGGATCGCCGGTCCGGTGGCGCCGGCGGGAGGCGCCGGAAAAGACGACAGGTACCAGAGCAGAATGGTCAACGAGAGGATGATCGTGCCGACGCGCGTGAGAAAAATCTTTGCCCGCTCGACGAGTCCCATCACCAGATTTCTCGGATTGGGCCAGCGATAGGAAGGCAGTTCCATTAACAGCGGATGCAGCATTTTTCGTCCAGAGACGATCTTCAGTACCCAGGCGACCGCCATGGCGCTGACGATTCCCGCAAGATACAGGACGAACAGCACCAGACCTTGCAGATTCAGGAATCCGAGAACAGTTTTCTGCGGAATGAATGCGCCGATAATCAGCGCGTAGACGGGCAACCGGGCCGAGCAGGTCGTCAGCGGAGCGATCATGATCGTGGTCAGGCGATCGCGCCAGTTGGCGATATTGCGCGTGGCCATGATGCCGGGGATTGCGCACGCGAAGCTCGACAGCAGTGGAATGAAGGAGCGGCCCGAGAGCCCTACCGTGCCCATCAGCCGATCGAGCATGAACGCGGCGCGCGGCAGATAACCTGAATCTTCCAGCGCCAGGATGAACAGGAAAAGGATGAGGATCTGGGGCAGAAATACCAGGACACTTCCCGCGCCCGCGATCACGCCGTCGACGAGCAGGCTTTGCAGGATGCCGTCGGGCAGCCATGCTCTCATCAGATTGCCGGTTGCCCCGACCCCCGCCTTGATCGCATCCATCGGCAGCTGGGCCCAGCTGAAGACGGCCTGGAACATCAGAAACAGCGTCAAGGCCAGGATGACGTAGCCCCACAAGGGATGCAGCACAATGCGATCGAGCACGTCGTCAGTACGCAATTCGTTCGGCGGCTCCCAGACTGCGACGGCAAGGATGCGCCGGACTTCCCGCTGTGTTGCGGTCACATCATCGATATCCGGTGCTTTCCATTCAGAAACAACCAGCGGACGGTCCGCTACATGGCGCTGAATCGCGCCAATCAACTCGTCCGCTCCGCCGCGCCTTACAGCGACGGTCTGCACCACGGGTATGCCTAGCTCCCGCTCGAGCGCGGGAACATCGATCTTCACGCCGCGGTGCTTTGCGACGTCGCTCATGTTCAACGCAAGCACGGTTGGCAGCCCCAAGCGCTTTGCTTCGACGACAAGCCGTAGGTTGAGGCGCAAGTTCGTCGCGTCGGTTACGCACACCAACAGGTCCGGCCGCTCTTCATTTTGTTTCGTGCCGAGCACGACGTCGCGCGTTATTGTTTCATCCAGGCTGATTGCATTCAGACTGTATGCCCCGGGCAGATCCAGGATGCGGATGCGTTGCCCGTCCGGCGTTTCGAACAGGCCCTCCTTGCGTTCGACCGTCACGCCCGCGTAGTTCGCAACCTTCTGACGGCTGCCGGTCAACAGATTGAACAGCGCGGTCTTCCCGCAATTGGGATTGCCGAGCAGGGCGACGCGCAGCGAAATGGGGGAAGTGGTCATGGATTCGATTCGGATTGCTCCGCCTTGACCACCAGGACGTAGTCAGCCTCGAAGCGGCGCAATGCGAAAGTCGTGTTGCCTATGCGCACGGCGAGGGGTTCGCGACCGGGATAGCCGTGCGCGACCA
>JANMYN010000561.1:0-1707 GCA_031382195.1 Betaproteobacteria bacterium | reverse complement strand
TGGCCCGTTCCCAGTAGCGTATTGTCCAGTCGAGGACGCGCTGCTCGTCCCAGCTTACAAAAGCATCCTTGAAAAGCGAAGCCACGTCGTAAGTGATCGGCCCGTAAACGGCGTCCTGAAAGTCGAGCACTCCCGGATTGGGGTCGGTCAACATCAGGTTGCGCGGCATGAAATCGCGATGCACGTAAGTTCTGGGCTGTGCCAGGTTGTTTGCGAGGATAAGGCGGAACACCGCTTCCAGGGATTGCCGTTGGCGAAAGTCCAGCTCGAAGCCGAGGTGGCGCTGCAAGTACCACTCGGGAAACAGATCGAGTTCGCGTCGCAGCAAGGCTTCACCGTAAAGAGGCAGCACGCCGTCGCGGCTGGCCAGCTGCCAGCGGATCAGCGCATTGGTTGCATCGCGGAACAATGCATCGGCATTGTCGTCGTTTAGCGCGGCGAGGTAGGTCGTCGATCCAAGGTCAGACAACATCAGGAACCCCTGCGCCAAATCCTGTGCGAGTATGGCGGGAACATTGAGACCCGCGGCCGACATGAGCGCGGCCACCTGAACGAAAGGACGGCAATCTTCGTACTCGGGCGGCGCATCCATGACGATCAGCGTGGCATCCGCCAGAGTGACGCGGAAATAGCGCCGGAAGCTGGCGTCTGCGGAGGCCGGAGCGAGAGAAAAGGTTCGTCCGGGAAGTTGGCGGGTCAGCCAATCCTGAACGAGCGCGTAGCGATCCAAGCTGCTTCGTTGCCTTGATGGATGATTTATGAGATTTTAGCACCTCCCCTCGGTCAGCGACCCGCATGCATCGTTCCCGTTTCACATTTGCAATCCTGTCGTTGATCTTGTACGTAGCTGGCGGCGTACGGGCCGAAGAACCCGGTTTGAAACTCCGAATGCAGCCGGAGCTGATCCCTTACTCCGAGGGCCGCGATGATCCTACCGACTTGTTCCTCGACGCCGACAACATCGAGGGCCACCAGGACCAGGAACTTAACGCTGTAGGCGGCGTGCGTCTTCGCAAGCGCGGCGCGGCGGTATTTGCCGATAAGCTGCACCTCTCTTATCCGGACCAGCAGCTCACTGCGTCCGGCCACGTGCGATTTGAAAAAGAGGGTGATGTCGTTACCGGTGAGCAGCTGTTTTACGACTTGAACAATGACAGCGGATATATCGATCGGCCCGAGTACAGGTTGGCGCGTTATGGCGCACGCGGCAGCGCGAGCCGCCTGGTGGCGGAAAATCGCGACTTGTACAAGATCAACAAAGCCACTTATACGAATTGCGATGTCGGTGACGACGACTGGTACCTGCGCATCGACCGGCTGGAACTCGACCGGCTTCGGGATATCGGAGTGGCGCGCAACGCCACCGTCGTGTTCAAGGGCGTGCCGGTCCTCTATTCACCCTATCTGGATTTTTCCCTGAGCGGACGTCGCAAGACGGGACTGCTGCCCCCGACCATCGGGAGCACGGGGCAGAGCGGCTTCGAGTACACCCAGCCGTTCTACTGGAACATCGCGCCAAATCGCGATGCGACAATTGCCCCGCGCCTCCTTGCCAAGCGCGGTGTCTTGATGAACGGCGATTTCCGATATCTGGAAACCGACCTCAAGGGGGAGGCGCGTGGCGAGTACTTGCCTGATGACCGACAGAAGAATCAGACACGCTTCGGCTATTCCTGGCAACACCAGCAAAATTTCGGTAACGGTTTT
>JANMYN010000553.1:0-9662 GCA_031382195.1 Betaproteobacteria bacterium | reverse complement strand
AGCGATAAGGTCGAAGCCATGGCCAAGGCGCTGATGGAATGGGAAACCATCGATGCCGATCAGGTCAATGACATCATGGAAGGCCGTCCGCCGCGTCCGCCCAAGCCGCCTGCCAACCCGCAAACTCCGCCGCCACCGTCGCCAGGCAGTGCGACGGCGCCTGCAGTTGCGGCTGCCGCGGCCCGGGAAGTCTGATCAGGGTGAGGCGTGAGGGGTGAGGGGTGAGGGGTGAGGCGTAACAACCTCACCCTTAATTTTTGGTGTATTCGGCCTCTCCTGCGCTGACTCAAGATGAGCGTCAACGAGTCTTTGACCGCGCCTCACGCCTCACGCTTCACGCCTCACCCCGTTCTGAAGCTCGGCCGCTTTTCGCTGCCGCTCGAACGCCCGCTCATCATGGGCATCGTCAATATCACGCCCGATTCGTTTTCCGACGGCGGCAGGTATTTCGATCCCAAACACGCGCTGGCCCACGCCATGCAATTGCTCGAAGACGGCGCGGATATCCTCGATATCGGCGGCGAATCGTCGCGACCGGGAGCCGAACCAGTTGCGGTCGATGAAGAATTGCGGCGCGTACTGCCTGTCCTGGAAAAGCTTGGTGAATTACCGGTGCCGGTGTCGGTGGACACGTGGAAGCCCGAGGTAATGCGCCGCGCGATCGCCGCCGGTGCTGCGATGATCAACGACATCTTTGCGCTGCGGGCACAGGGTGCGCTCGACGCGGTAGCGGATTCACCGGTCGCGGTCTGCCTGATGCATATGCAGGGCGAGCCGCGCACCATGCAGCAGGCGCCAAGCTATCGCGACGTGGTCGCAGAAGTGGAGGCATTTCTGGCCGAGCGGGCTGCCGCTGCCATTGCCGCCGGGATCGCACGCGATCGCATCGTGCTTGACCCGGGTTTTGGTTTTGGCAAGACTCCGCAGCACAATCTCGAACTGATACGTGCGCTGCCGCGGTTGCGCGAGGCCGGGTTTCCGCTGCTCGCAGGCCTGTCACGCAAGGCGCTATTCGGTAAAATCATCGGACGGGAAGTGGCCGAACGAGTGCACGCAAGCGCAGCCGGCGCATTGCTGGCGGCGCAACGCGGAGCGTCGATCGTTCGCGTTCATGATGTGGCTGCAACGCGCGACTGCCTGCTCGTATTGCGCGCGATAGACGATCCTACGTTTTCATTCCCATGAAGAAAATCAGAAAAAAATATTTCGGTACCGACGGGGTGCGCGGGCGCGTCGGCGAAGCACCGATCACGCCCGACTTCGTAATGCGCCTTGGCCATGCGGCCGGCAGGGTGCTCGCGGCGGGGCAGGACCTGCCGCCCGGCGAGCATGCCTCGGTGCTGATCGGCAAGGACACGCGCATTTCCGGTTACATGCTGGAGTCCGCCCTGCAGGCGGGTTTATCCGCGGCGGGCGTGGACATTTATCTGGCCGGACCGATGCCGACACCGGCGGTCGCGTATCTCACTCGGGCGCTGCGCCTGCAGGCCGGTATTGTTATTTCCGCTTCGCACAATCCTTTCGAAGACAACGGCATCAAATTCTTTTCCGCCGATGGCAACAAGCTGCCGGATGCGGTCGAACGTGCGATCGAAGCGCGGCTGGAACAACCGCTGGAGATAATGCCCTCGGCGCAATTGGGCAAGGCGCGTCGGCTGAACGACGCCGCCGGGCGTTACATCGAGTTCTGCAAGAGCACTTTCCCCAACGATCTCGACCTGCGCGGACTCAGGCTGGTGGTGGATTGCGCAAATGGGGCGACTTACCACGTTGCGACGCACGTATTTCACGAACTGGGCGCAGAGGTTATTTCCATCGGCGTGCAGCCGGATGGAATCAATATCAACCGCGATTGTGGCGCGACGCATCCGCAGGCGCTGGCGAAGGCGGTCAAAGCCCATCGCGCGCACCTGGGTCTGGCATTCGACGGCGATGGTGATCGACTGACGATGGCGGACGCGGACGGCAGACTTTATGACGGCGACCAATTGCTGTTCGTCATCGCGCAGTTCCGCAAGAGTTACGGGGCTCTGAAAGGCGGGGTCGTTGGAACGCTGATGACCAATCTGGGTATGGAACAGGCGCTAGCCGGCATCGGCATTGCGTTTGTGCGAGCGGCCGTCGGCGACCGTTACGTCCTGGAAAAACTGGTCGAGAAAGGCTGGCAACTCGGGGGCGAGAATTCGGGCCACATCATCTGCCTGGACAAGCACACGACTGGCGATGGCATTGTGTCCGCGCTGCAAGTCCTGCATGCATTGAAGGCCGAAGGCCGCGGGCTTGCGCAGTTGTGCGGCGGTATGCGGCTCTACCCGCAGGTTCTGGTCAACGTGAAAACCACGAAAGGTTTCGACTTCGGGGCCGACGACAAGGTCGGTGCCGCGCTTAGGGCGACGCAGGCCAGGCTGGGAGACAAGGGCCGGGTCTTGCTGCGCGCGTCCGGTACCGAGCCCGTCATCCGTGTCATGGTGGAAGGGGAGGGGCGGGTTTTCATTACCGAACTGGCGGAATCGCTGGCGCACACCATTCGGCAGCAATCCGGGGGCTGAGCGCACGAAGGGCGCGGACCGGCCGGCGCAGGGGCGGCTGTGCAATGAAATTGTCACATTGCGCCGATAAAATCGTCGCGTTCGCATGCAAACCCCTACCGAAGGAGATTGACCTCATGATTAAAGTCACCCGCATCGGACTCGCAGCCCTGATAGCGGCATTCGCGGGCACGCTGTGCGCTGTCGCGCCCGTAGCGCATGCACAACTCGTCAAGATCGACGGGTCGAGCACGGTTTTCCCGATTACCGAAGCCATGGCCGAAGACTTTCAAAGGTCCAAGAAAGGCAGCGTGAGAGTCACGGTGGGAATCTCCGGCACCGGCGGTGGCTTCAAGAAATTCTGCCGTGGCGAAACCGACATTTCCGACGCTTCGCGCCCCATCCTGCGAAAGGAAATGGACGACTGCAAAGCGGCCGGCGTGCAATACATTGAACTCCCGGTCGCTTATGACGCGCTGACCGTGGTAATTCACCCGGATAACACATGGGCGCAAACCCTGACGGTGGCTGAACTTGCAAAAATCTGGGAAGCGGGGTCACAGGGTAAAGTCAAGACCTGGAAGCAGGTGAATTCCGCATGGCCCGATCAGCCGCTGAAGCTGTTCGGCCCCGGGGCCGACTCAGGCACGTTCGATTATTTCACCGAGGCAGTCAACGGCAAGGCCAAGTCCAGCCGCGGCGATTTCACCGCATCCGAAGACGACAATGTCCTGGTGCAGGGAGTATCGCGCGACGTCAATGCGCTGGGTTATTTCGGATTTGCCTATTACGTCGAAAACAAAGACAAGCTGCGGGCCGTAATGATTGCCGAGAAGGCCGGTCCTGGCGTCGAGCCGTCGTTCCAAACGGTCATCAACGGCACTTACCGGCCGTTGTCCCGACCCATCTTCATTTATATCAATTCCAAGTCGCTGGCGCGGCCGGAAGTGAAGGAATTCGTCGAGTTCTACATGAAAAGCGCGCCGGTGCTGGTGCGCGAGGTCAAGTACGTGCCGCTGCCGGCGAAGGCCTACGCTTATAACATCGAACACATCAATAAGAAAGTCCTCGGCACCAAGTTCGCCGGCGAAAACAAGGTCGGTCTAACCATCGAACAATTGATGCAGCTCGAGTCCAAGCTTTAGGTCGTCGCGATTCCGCGGCAACAGGGGCCGCACGGCCCTTCGTGTTTTTTGGCCCGGGCAGCGGCTAACGCGGGAAATCTGTAATATATTTTTATCTCGGTCCTGAACCGGTGAGTTCCGTCGCCAACGCCCAACCACTGAATACCCTAGTGGACCACACAATCAGCGCACGGCTCGCGAAGAAGAAGACCCGGCATGTTCGCGAGCGCGTGATCGAGGGCGTGCTATTCCTGGCGGCATCGGCTTCGGTCGCCATTACCGTGGGCATCGTGGTCGTCCTGGTGACCGAGTCCTACCAGTTCTTCCAGCATATTTCGCTGGTCGATTTCCTGACCGACAACCAGTGGACGCCGCTGTTCGACAACGCCCACTACGGCATCATGGTGCTGCTGTCGGGCACGATGGTCAGCTCGTTCGTGGCACTGGCGGTGGCAATACCGCTCGGCACCATGATCGCCATTTATCTGTCGGAATTCGCACCCTTCTCGGTGCGCGAAATCGCCAAGCCGTTTCTCGAGCTGTTGGGCGGCGTGCCCACCATCGTTTACGGCTATTTCGCTCTGCTCTACGTGACGCCCGCGCTGCAATTCTTCTTTCCCGGGGTGCCGGGCTTCAATCTTTTGTCGGCGGGGCTGGTTATGGGAATCATGATCATCCCCTACGTCAGTTCGGTTTCCGAGGATGCAATGCGCGCGGTGCCGATGGCGATGCGCGAAGGTTCCTACGCCATGGGCGCGACACGCTTTCAGACCGCGGTCCGGGTCGTCACGCCCGCTGCCTTCTCCGGTATCGCTGCGGCTTACATCCTCGGCATCTCGCGGGCAGTCGGAGAAACCATGATTGTCGCGGTCGCGGCGGGCATGCAGCCCAACCTTACCTGGAATCCGGCGGAACCGGCGGCCACAATTACGGCTTATATCGTGCAGGTTGCGCTGGGCGATCTGCCTCATGGCAGCATCGGCTACCAGACGATATTCGCCGCAGGCCTGACCCTGATGTTGCTGACCTTGTTTTTCAATGTCGTTGGCCACGTGATGAAACGCCGCTACCGGCAGGTGTACTGACATGGCCAATATGACCGTAGCCGAAATTCGGGCACTCATCACCAGACACAAACGCTGGGACCTGACATTTGCGATCGTAGGGGTGCTCGCTTTGATGGTGGGCGTACTGACGTTCGTGGCGCTGTTCGCCGGCATGGCCATCGACGGCGCGCACCGTCTGTCCTGGGATTTCTTTGTAAATTTCCCTTCCCGACACGCCGACAAGGCGGGGATCCTGTCGGCGTGGGTAGGCAGTACGCTGGTGATGCTGGTGACCGCCGTCAGCGCCATACCGGTTGGCGTGGCGGGCGCGGTTTACCTCGAGGAGTACGCGCCGAAGAACTGGATGACGGACATCATCGAGATCAACGTGACGAATCTCGCCGGTGTGCCTTCGATCATTTACGGCCTGCTGGCATTGGGCCTTTTCGTCTACAAATTCGGTTTTGGCCAAAGCATTCTGTCCGCAGGGCTGACGCTTGCGTTGCTGGTCCTGCCGGTTGTGATCGTCGCCACCCGCGAGGCGATTCGTTCGATTCCTGCCGTGATCCGCGAAGGCGCTTATGCGCTTGGCGCCACCAAATGGCAAACCACCGTGGACCATATTATTCCGTACTCCGTTCCAGGCATCCTGACCGGCGTGATCATAGGGCTCGCGCGCGCAATCGGCGAGACCGCACCAATCATTACCATCGGCGCGCTGACCTTCATCGCATTTCTTCCGCCCGCCCCTTTTAGCGGCGAACCGCCAGCCGGCGCGTTCGATTGGCTGTTCGCGCCGTTCACCGTGATGCCAATCCAGATGTTCAACTGGACTTCGCGACCGGAAGCGGCGTTCCATCAGAATGCCGCTGCCGCGGGCGTGGTGCTGGTATTGATGACGTTGTCGATGAACGCGCTGGCGATCTATATCCGCTACCGACTGAGAAAAAACATCAAGTGGTGAGAATCCAGCATGTCCAAGATCACTGACGGGCCGTCCGCACAGACCAATCTCGCGCTCAAGGCGGAAGCGCGCGGATTGAATTTCTTCTACGGCGCCTTCCAGGCGTTGAAAGACATCAACATGCCGATCTACGACAAGAAGGTCACGGCGCTGATCGGCCCTTCGGGCTGCGGCAAGTCGACCTATCTGCGCTGTTTCAACCGCATGCACGACCTCTATCCGGGCAACCGCTACGAAGGCGAAATCCGGCTGCATCCCGACAATACCAATCTGTTGAATCCGCATGTCGATCCCATTGAAGTGCGCATGCGCATCAGCATGGTGTTCCAGAAGCCCAATCCATTTCCGAAATCGATCTACGAGAATGTCGCATACGGCCTGCGTGTACGCGGCGTGCGCGGCGTGGCTGCCATCGACGAAATGGTCGAGCAAGCGCTGCGTAGCGCCGCATTGTGGGACGAGGTAAAGGACCGTCTGAACGACCTGGCATTCAATCTTTCCGGTGGCCAGCAGCAGCGCATGTGCATCGCGCGCGCACTGGCGACCGAACCCGAAATACTGCTCTTCGACGAACCGACTTCCGCGCTGGATCCGATTGCCACCGCCAGCATCGAGGAGCTCATCGCCGACCTGAAGCACAAGGTCACGATCCTGATTGTGACCCACAACATGCAGCAGGCCGCGCGCGTGTCGGACTTCACCGCCTATATGTATCTCGGCGAGATGATCGAGTTCGACGCCACCGACACCATCTTCATCAAGCCCAAGAACAAGGCCACCGAAGATTACATTACTGGCCGCTTCGGGTAACTTGCTCGAAAAGCAAGTTAAGTGCCGCAGGCACGACCGGAGCCACTACATCACGGGAAGGTTCGGCTGAGACGAATTGCCCTTCGGACCGTGTTGGCCGCCTGCAAGCCGCAACGGCAGCCCTGCTCCCCTGGATGAAGCTAACATTGACCCCCCCCTGCCCTGGCGGGTAAAATTCATCAGTTTATTCGGTGGGATAGCGCATGCGGCAGAGGCTGGTGGTGGGCAACTGGAAGATGCACGGCAGTCTTCCGGAAAACCAAGCCCTCCTCGACAAGGTCGCGGCGGCAGCAGGGGATCTCAGCAGGGCAGTTGCCGCGGTTTGTGTCCCTTTTCCTTACCTGGCCCAGGCTCGGTCGGCATTGACGGGGTCAAAAGCGGCCTGGGGCGGCCAGAACGTCAGCCAACATCCCAAAGGAGCCTTTACCGGCGAAGTTTCCGCCGGAATGCTGCGCGAATTTGGCTGTCGTTATGTGATTGTCGGGCATTCCGAGCGCAGGCAATTATTCGGCGAGGATGACGCCACGGTCGCATTAAAGGCCAAGGCCGTATTGGCCGAAGGTATGGTGCCGATCGTTTGTGTCGGCGAAACCCTGACGCAGCGCGAGCAGGGTGTCACGGAAGCAGTAGTCGGTCGTCAGCTTGGCGTGGTGGCGGATCAGCTCGGGGCCGATGCAATGAAGGTGTCGGTTCTGGCCTACGAACCAGTCTGGGCTATCGGCACCGGCAAGACGGCATCGCCGGATCAGGCGCAAGCAGTGCATGCCTACCTGCGCGAGGTGCTGGCCGCGCGTGATAAGGCTATCGCCGCCTCGATGCCGATCCTGTATGGCGGCAGCGTCAAGGCGGCCAATGCAGCAGAGTTGTTCGGCATGCGGGATGTGGACGGTGGATTGATCGGCGGTGCTTCTCTGGTGGCGGAAGAATTTCTGGCCATCTGCCGGGCGGCAGATGGCTGATACGATGGGATGACAAAATGGAAACCTTGATTCTGATTCTTCATGTACTCGCCGCGTTGTGTGTTATCGGCCTCGTGCTGCTTCAGCACGGCAAAGGCGCGGACATGGGCGCCGCGTTCGGCAGCGGATCCGCCGGCAGCCTGTTCGGCTCCAGCGGTTCGGCGAACTTTCTGAGCAGGACAACCGGGGTCCTGGCTGCGGTGTTTTTTGTGACCAGTCTGGGGCTCACGTATGTATCGAGTCACAAGGGCCGGCAGGAAGGCGTGATGTCGACGCACCAGGAATCGCCGGTCGAGCCGGCCAAGAGCGTCCCGGCGCCGGGCACGCCCGGGCCACAGCAACCTGGCGGCGATTCGAAGGCGAACGAAATACCGAAGTAACGGCGAGAGGCGGGTAGTGAGGCGCAAGAGCGTCGAGCTTGCAATAGTTGGGCCTTACGTCCGGCGCCTGAAGACAATGCCGACGTGGTGAAATTGGTAGACACGCCATCTTGAGGGGGTGGTGGGGAAACCCGTGGGAGTTCGAGTCTCCCCGTCGGCACCAAATGAGAGCGGGCAATGCTTGAGCAGTACTTTCCGATTCTGCTTTTCATTTTCGTCGGCCTTGCCGTCGGGGTGGCGTTACCCTTGGCGGGCGGATCCTTGAGCAGGCTGCTCGGCGTGCACCGGCCCGATCCGGCAAAACTTTCTCCCTATGAGTGCGGCTTCGAGGCCTTCGAGGACGCTCGCATGAAATTCGACGTGCGCTACTACCTGGTGGCAATCCTGTTCATCCTGTTCGATCTGGAAATCGCGTTCCTCTTTCCCTGGGCGGTCGTACTCCACGAAATCGGCACATTCGGCTTCCTGGCGATGGCCGTCTTCCTGGCAATCCTCATTGTCGGTTTCGTCTACGAGTGGAAAAAAGGGGCGCTGGAATGGGAGTGAGAATCCGCGATGACGCGATGAGCGGTCGAACCAATGGCGCTGCGATCCTGTCTCTTATCGCAGGAGGTCGTGCCTCATGAGCATCGAAGGCGTCACTGAAAAAGGTTTCGTCACGACCACGATCGACAACGTCATCAACTGGACGCGCACTGGTTCAATGTGGCCGATGACGTTCGGACTGGCCTGTTGCGCGGTGGAGATGATGCACGCGGGTGCTGCGCGCTATGATCTCGACCGCTTTGGCGTCGTATTCCGGCCCAGTCCGCGCCAGTCCGACGTGATGATCGTGGCCGGCACGCTGTGCAACAAGATGGCACCGGCATTGCGCAAAGTCTACGACCAGATGTCTGAGCCACGCTGGGTCATTTCAATGGGTTCCTGTGCCAATGGCGGCGGTTACTACCATTACTCCTATTCGGTGGTGCGCGGCTGCGATCGCATTGTGCCGGTGGACGTGTATGTTCCCGGCTGTCCGCCGACCGCGGAGGCGCTGCTCTATGGCGTCATCCAGCTGCAGAACAAGATCCGCCGCACCAATACCATCGCGCGCTGAAGTCTCTCAAATGGCCAGCATCGCGGCTCTCGCCGAAAGCCTTAAAACCACATTTGCCGACAAGGTAGTCGAATTGGTCGCGGCTGGCGGCGAACTGACACTCGTCGTTGATGCCGCCGATTTACTGTCTGTGGCCGACACACTGCGCGATCATTCTGCGCTGAAGTTCGAACAATTGATCGATTTGTGCGGCCTCGATTACCGGGACTATGGCAACGGACGCCACCAAGGCTTGCGCTTTGCCGTGGTCTACCACCTGCTGTCCGTGTCGTCGAACCATCGATTGCGCCTGAAGGTATTTGCGACGGACGACGAATTTCCGGTCGTGGATTCGGTCGTGGGTATCTGGCCGTCTGCCAACTGGTTCGAGCGCGAGGCTTTTGATCTTTTCGGCATCATGTTTCCGGGGCATCCGGATCTGCGCCGGATCCTGACCGACTACGGCTTTATCGGGCATCCGTTCCGCAAAGACTTTCCCTTGTCAGGCTTTGTCGAGGTCCGATACGACCCGGACCAGAAGCGCGTGGTCTATCAGCCGGTCAGCATCGAGCCGCGCGAGACGGTGCCGCGCGTGGTGCGGGAAGCCCATTACGGGGATGTGGAATAAGGCGTTTCGCCACAGAGGACACAGAGGTCACAGAGAAAAGCGAATTAGAGAATCGACCATGCGACTGAGAAAATTTTCCAACCGATGCCAGGTCACGCTACCGGTGACAGTGGACGTTTCTTTGGTTTCCTCTGTGTTCTCTGTG
>JANMYN010000530.1:0-7468 GCA_031382195.1 Betaproteobacteria bacterium | reverse complement strand
AACTGGATCAGACGTGCCGAGAAGTCTTCGTCGTCGAAAGCGATGTCGCCATTCTCGTAGGCTTCCGGCTGGGTCTTGAGATTGGCGAAATCAAATTGCCGTGCGTCGAGCAGATGGGAAGGGGTGGTCCGCTGCAAGCTCGCGAACATGGTTTCCAGGCGCCCGGGGAATTTCCTTTCCCATTCCTGCAGCATGTTTTTCACCACCTGGCGTTGCAGATTGTCCTGGGAGCCGCACAGGTTGCAGGGAATGATCGGGAACTGGCGCAGCTTCGCGTATTCCTCGAGATCCGGCTCCTTGCAATAGGCAAGCGGGCGAATCACGATGTGCTGGCCGTCGTCGCTGACCAACTTCGGCGGCATCGCCTTCAGCCGTCCGCCGTGGAACAGGTTCAGGAAGAAAGTTTCGAGGATGTCGTCGCGATGGTGCCCAAGCGCGATCTTGGTGGCGCCGATTTCCTTGGCCACGCGATACAGCGCGCCGCGCCGCAGCCGGGAGCACAGCGAGCACATGGTCTTGCCCTCGGGGATGACGCGCTTGACCACACTGTAGGTATCCTGCTCGACAATGCGAAACTGCACGCCGATCGAAGAGAGGTAGTCCGGCAGGATTGTGCCCGGATAGCCGGGATGCTTCTGATCGAGATTAACCGCCACGACTTCGAAGTCGATCGGCGCGTGATTTTTCAGCGACAGCAGGACATCGAGCAAGGCGTAGCTGTCCTTGCCGCCGGACAGGCAGACCATGACCTTGTCGCCGGCGTGAATCATGTCGAAATCGGCGATGGCTTCCCCCACCTGGCGGCGCAGCCGCTTGGCGAGCTTGTTGCCCTCGTAGACCTGTTTCTGCAGCGTCGTCATTTATCTGGTACGGAAAATCTCAAAACCCACGGATTCGCAATCCGGGTATACATCCAGCTTTTCGCTCGAGACCCTGGCAGCCAGAACACCCGACCTCGCCAGGCAGATCGCCAGGATTTTCTCGCAGAACGTTTCCTGCAGGTTGAAGTGGCCGCTTTCGGCCAGCCTCGCAATTTCCCTGCGAACGAAGTCGTAGTCTACAGTTTCATCGATGTGATCGCGCTCCACCTTGCCCTCGGGATCGATATAAAGATCCACATTCACAATGACCCTTTGTCTGGCCTGCTTCTCGAAATCATGGATGCCGATGGAGAGTCGGGTCTCGAAGTTTTTCAGGAATATCCGCCGCGCGCAGACCTGTCCCGTGGCCGCGGCCATGTCCGTGGAAGTTCGCGGGTTCAATATTCGGGCAGTCATCGGCTGTTGTTGGCGGTTTCAAACTGGACATCGCGACGCGACGGCCATAGGTGCTGGCCGCCATCGACCACGATCGTCGTGCCCGTGAGCGCCCTGGCGTTGACCACGAAGCGGACCGTGTCGGCGATGTCTTCCACCGTCGAACTGCGACCGAGGGGCGCCATGCGATGGGCGTGGTCGAATCCGATCTTGGTTTGTTCTGCGCTCACCAGTGTGATGCCGGGCGCCACGCCGCATACACGCACCGTTGGCGCCAATGCCATGGCGAGCACGCGGGTCGCCCCCTCGAGGCCCAACTTTGCGATGGTATAGGAAAGGAAATCCGGATTCAGGTTGAACACTTTCTGATCCAGCAGATTCACAATGCAACCGGTGACGCCGTCGGGAATTCGCGCCGCGAACGCTTTGGCGAGCAACAGCGGCGCACGCAGATTTACATCCATGTGCCGTTGCCACTTGCCGGTTTCGAGACTGGCCAGATCGTCGTACTCAAACAGCGAGGCATTGTTTACCAGACAGGTCAGTATTCCCAGTTTGCGTTCGCACTCCGGAATGAGGGCTGCTATCTGATCAGCGTTTCCGAGGTCGCAGCGTACTGCCGCCGCCTTCACGCCGAGCGCCGCAATTTCTGTCGCCAATGCCTCGGCCTCGGCCTGGGAGCGGTGAAAGTGCAGGGCAAGGTCCCAGCCATCGGCAGCCAGTGCGAGCGAAATCGCCCGGCCTATGCGCTTGCCGGCCCCGGTGACCAGTGCCACTCGTCGATCGTTTTCCAACCGATTCATATTTTGTTTTTTGCCCGACGCCAGTTGCGCCATGGGACGCGGTTGTTGTTGAATGGGGATTGTAGCCCAACCATTTCACGTTCCCGCCTTGTCAACCATTCTGCGTGGCCCGGATCTGCCCGGGCCGTCCGATGATGCGCGTCGTCACAGCGACCGGCTCAGCGAGACTATCCGCCGGGAAATCGATGCTGCGGATGGCTGGATTGGATTCGCGCGCTTCATGGAACTGGCCCTGTATGCGCCAGGACAAGGCTATTACGTCGCCGGTGCCGCTAAATTCGGTGGCGAGGGCGACTTCGTAACGGCACCGGAAATCTCACCCCTGTTCGCAAGGACGTTGGCGCGGCAGATCGCCGAGCTTCTCGAACGATCCGGCGGCGACGTCCTGGAACTCGGCGCCGGCTCAGGCAAGCTGGCGACGGACTTACTCCTTGAACTGCGTAGCCTCGGTTGCCTGCCGCGACGCTATCTGATACTGGAAATCAGCCCGCAACTTGCGCAGCGCCAGCAATCCACGATCGCACGGCGATTGCCTGAACTGGCAACCCGGATCGAATGGCTCACGGCACTTCCGGAAGATATCGAGGGTGTCGTAATCGCCAATGAAGTGCTGGATGCACTGCCGGTCCATCTGGTCGCCTGGCACCAGGATGGTTTATACGAGCGTGGCGTGGCGTGGGAAGACGCCTTCTCCTGGTCGGAACGGCCTTTGCCCGCGGGCGCCTTGCACGATGCGGCCGAGGTGGCGGGCGTCGAATCGGGATACATCAGCGAAATTTCACTGGTTGCGCCCGCGCTGGTGCGCACCCTGTCGGGCGCTTTGCGCAAGGGCGCGCTGCTGCTAATCGATTACGGGTTCGGGCGCCGCGAGTATTACCACCCGCAACGCTCCACAGGAACCCTGATGTGCCACTACCGTCATCGCGCGCACGACGACCCCTTCTTCTGGCCCGGGTTGCAGGATCTGACTGCGCACGTCGAGTTTACCGCGGTTGCGGAGGCCGGTATCGATGCCGGACTGCATTTGCTCGGCTATACCACGCAGGCGCAGTTCCTCATTAATTGCGGAATTACACAACTGCTGGAACAAAAACCCGCGGATGCGGCGGGTCTCCCGTTTGCGCTCACCGCGGGTGTACAGAAATTGCTGTCTCCCGCGGAAATGGGCGAGCTGTTCAAGGTGATTGCACTCGGGCGCGGCATCGACGGCCCGCTGATCGGCTTTGCTTCTGGCGACAAATCCCGGCTTCTTTGAGACTTAGGCTGAAACACATGCAAAACGAAGAAACACAAAAGTTACACGAAGAAACGCGAGTACCTTCTACAAAAACCGTTAGGCCGTGCGCTGCATTCGCCGAGAAAGTATCGATCTTCCACAAAGCATTTTCGTTCCTCTTGCTTTTGCTTTTCCTTCGTGTACCTTCGTGTTAACAGCGTTTGACTGTTCAAGTCCGTAATTCAAGTGCATATCCACATATTAGGCATCTGCGGCACGTTCATGGGTGGAATAGCCGTGATCGCCAGGCAGGCTGGCCACAAAGTGACCGGCTGCGATGCCAACGTCTATCCGCCGATGAGCACGCAACTGCAGGCGCAGGGAATCGAACTGATCGAGGGTTACGACCCCAGGCAGATTGACCTGAAGCCGGACCTGTTCGTGATCGGCAATGTCGTGGCGCGCGGCAATCGGTTGATGGAAGAGATCCTGAATCGCGGATTGGCGTTTACGTCCGGACCGCAATGGCTACATGAAAACTTGCTGCGTGGGAAATGGGTGCTCGCGGTGGCCGGCACGCACGGCAAGACCACCACGACGTCGATGCTGGCCTGGATACTCGAACACGCGGGATTGAATCCCGGCTTTCTGATCGGCGGCGTACCGCTCAATTTCGGCATTTCCGCGCGCGCGACCGATTCGTCGTTCTTTGTGATCGAGGCCGATGAATACGATACCGCGTTCTTCGACAAGCGCTCCAAGTTTGTTCATTACCTGCCGCGTACCGCCATCCTGAACAACCTGGAATTCGATCATGCGGACATTTTCCCGGACCTTACTGCGATCGAGATCCAATTCCATCATCTCGTGCGCACCGTGCCCGGCAATGGTCTGATTATCGCCAACGCTCGCGAGCAGAGCATGCGCCGTGTTCTGGCAAGGGGCAGCTGGAGCAAAGTCGAGGGCCTTGGTGTGGACGAAGGCTGGACCGCCAAACCGCGTGACGAACATGCGTTCGACGTATTCTTCGAAGGTGGACCACGCGGCACGGTGAAATGGGACCTGCTCGGCGAGCACAACCGCAACAATGCGCTGGCAGCCCTTGCCGCCGCACGGCATGCCGGTGTACCGGTCGCGAAGGCAATAGATGCCCTGGCCGAGTTCAGAAACGTGAAGCGCCGCCTGGAAGTATGCGGCACGGTGAACGGCATCACGGTATACGACGATTTCGCGCACCATCCGACGGCCATTGAAACCACGATTGCGGGACTGCGCAGCAAGGTGCGCGGCGCGCGCATTCTTGCCGTACTCGAGCCGCGCTCGAATACCATGAAGATGGGGATCATGAAAGACGCGCTGGCGGGCAGTCTCGCCGGTGCGGATCTGGTGTTCTGCTACACCAATGGACTCGGCTGGGATGCACAACCGGTGCTGGCGCCGCTCGGTGCGAAATCGACATGCTTTGACGATCTCGGTCTGCTGATCGGAGCGGTCACAGCGCAAAGTCGTAGCGGCGACCACATACTGGTCATGAGCAACGGTGGTTTCGGCGGCGTGCACACAAAGATTCTGGCGGCTCTCAATCCAGGTTCAACGGCGTAAACGCAAACATCGCAAAGGCAATGGCGAGACCGCAGTCTTTCTCTGCACCCTCTCATTTCGCCATTGCGCCCGCAAGTCGTCGGGCACAATGCCGGTGCAACGGATTACCTCCATGATCGTCTACATTCACGGCTTCAACAGTTCCCCGTCCTCCCACAAGTCGAACCAGTTGCGCGCGCGCCTCGGGGCTCTCGGTCGCGACAGCGAATTCTCGTGCCCGGCGCTGCCGCACTGGCCGCAGGAGGCAATGGCGCTGCTCGAACGCGAAGTGGCTGGCGTACCGGCCGGGAAAATCACGCTGGTTGGCAGTTCGCTTGGTGGGTTTTATGCGACCCATCTGACCGAAAAACTCGGCCTGCGCTCGGTGCTCGTCAATCCCGCGATTACGCCAAACGAGGGCTTGCGCAGCTATCTCGGCCCGCAGAAGAACCTCTACACCGGTGACGACTACGTGCTGACCGAAGAGCATCTTGCGCAACTCGCGAAGCTGCGTGTAGATAAGCCGATCAGGATGGATCGCTATCTGCTGTTGCACACGACGGGTGACGAACTACTCGATTGGCGCGTCGCCGTCGACCATTACCACGGCTGCCGGCAGGTCATCGTGCAGGGAAGCGATCATGGCTTCAGGGAGTTCGGCGACTATATCGACATCGTTGTCGAATTCTGCTCCTAGCCGGATCAGGGTCCGGAACCCTCGCGTATAATCGCGCCCTGCTCTCTCGCCTGACTTTTCACGCCTTACCGGCGCAGCACATGAATGTTTTTTTCGAAGAAGACGGCGCCTTCAAGGCCGGCACGGTGCTGGCGGACAACAATACCTCGCTGCAGGTAGAGAACCAGCATGGCAAACGCGTCAAGGTGAAGCAGCCCGCGGTGCTGATCCGATTCGATCACATTCCGCTGTCGCAGTTCATGGCGGATGCGCAGCTGATCGCTGACGAGATCGACCCGGCTTTCCTTTGGGAGTGCTCCGGCGAAACCGAGTTCGCATTCGATCAGCTCGGCAGGGAATACTTCGGGCGCGAACCGAAGCCCACGGAGAGCGCAGGGCTCCTGATACGGCTGCATGCGACGCCCACCCATTTTTACAAGAAGGGCAAGGGCCGCTACAAGGCGGCGCCTGCCGAAGCCCTGAAGGCGGCGCTGGCCAGCGTTGAACGCAAGAGGAAGCAAGCTGAGCAGCAGACGCGTTATGCCGACCAGCTCGCGCGTTTTGAATTTCCGGAAGAACTCAGGCCCTTACTGCCGCAATTGCTCTACCGGCCTGATAAGGGCAGCGTCGAATTCAGGGCGCTCGAACAAGCGGCTGCACAAACGCACCTGACCATCCCAAAGCTGCTGGAAACGAGTGGCGCGCTCGCTTCCGGCCGCGACTACCACCTCGGGCGTTTCCTGTTTGAGTACTTTCCGCGTGGCACCGGTTTTGATCCCGCGCTGACGGCCGCGGAACCTGGCAACCTGCCGTTGTCGCCGGTCGAGGCGTTCAGCATCGACGATGCGACTACAACCGAGATCGACGATGCATTCTCGGTCACCAGGCTCGCGAACGGCAACTGGCAACTGGGCGTGCATATCGCTGCACCGGCCCTCGGCGTGGTGCCCGATTCGCTGCTGGACCGGGAGGCCGCGAAGCGGTTGTCGACCGTCTATTTCCCGGGCGACAAGATCACCATGTTGCCGGAAGCTGCCATTGCGCAATACACGCTGTCCGAAGGCCACGACTGTCCGGCGCTGTCGATGTACATCGAAATCACACCGGACCTGGACATCGTCGCACACCGCAACTCGGTCGAGCGGGTCCGGATCGCAGCGAATCTGCGCCACGACAGTCTGGAATCGCAATTCAACGAGCAGCAACTGGCCGCCGGGCGGGTTGAGCATCGATTCGGCGAGCGGCTCGCCGTGCTATGGCGGCTCTCCGCTAAACTGGAAAAGCAGCGTGGCAAGGACGAGCCCGCCTTGCCCCGCGCCGACTACAACTTCTATATCGACGACGAACGCATCAGCATCGTCGAGCGCAGGCGTGGTTCGCCGATCGACAAGGTCGTCTCGGAAATGATGATCCTGGTCAATACGGAGTGGGGCCGGCAGCTGGCGGAAAATCAGATTCCGGCGCTGTATCGCGCACAGGCCGGCGGCAAGGTGAAAATGTCCACCGTGCCGGCGCCGCACCAGGGTCTGGGTGTGTTGCAGTACATCTGGGCCAGCTCGCCGTTACGGCGTTACGCCGACCTGGTCAACCAGCGTCAGTTGCTGTCGCTGGTGAGGAACGAGCCGCCAGCCTATCCGCTGCGAGATGAGCGCTTGCTGGTCATCCTGCGCGATTTCGAACTGGCCTACGACGCCTATGCGGAATTCCAGCGGGGCATGGAGCGCTACTGGTGTCTGCGCTGGCTGATCCAGGAAGGGATCAGTCTGACCGGTGCTGACGTGCTGCGGGAGGAACTGGTGCGCATAGATCGTATCCCCCTGGTGGCGCGCGTGCCATCGATGCCGGCTTCGGCGCCCGCAAGCCGGGTGGAACTCGCAGTGTCCAACATCGATCTGCTGGAACTGACCCTGCACTGCGAGTTCAAACGGCCGCTCGA
>JANMYN010000505.1:0-3905 GCA_031382195.1 Betaproteobacteria bacterium | reverse complement strand
GACTTCGATTTCAAGTCCGCACTTGCAACGGCAGTAGCCCAGCCTGCGGCGACGCAGCCCGCCGGCGGGGCGGCGCCGGCACCACAACCGGAATTGTTGTACCGAAGCGTGATCCAGCCGTCCATCGACGGAAACACGGTGGATATGGACGTCGAGCGCGCCCAGTTCGCCGAGAACACCTGCGTGGTATTCGGCATGCCGAAGGAAGCCATTGCGGCGGGTGGCGTGGACGAAATTGTGCCGCTGCAGGAGATGTCACGCCAAGTGTTGGCGCATCTGGCGCAGATGGGCTCGATCGGCGTGCGCGTCTGACCCGCGCAATTTTCCCTGGCACTTGAGTCAGGCGCCGGGCAAAGGTAGGCTTTACCGCGAGAGCCGGAGGTGACACCAAAGCCATGCGAATTGCCCTGTTCCTGTTGTGCCTGCTGCCGTTGGCCGCCGCTGCGCGCGAGTGGATTGAGATCAGCGCCGATGCCGAATCGGTGTTTTATTTCGACCGAGACAGCCTGAAGCGCGATGACGCTGTCGTCGAAGTCCTGCTGCTGTGGAATTTTCCCGAAGTGCAATTGGCGCGGCGACCGGTCAAGCCCTACCTGTCGGCGACGCGGCTCACGCGTTACGACTGCAGGGCCGGGGGGCGCGCCAATGTCGAAACGACGCTGTATCGTGCCGCCATGGCAAGCGGGGAGGTGAGCGAGGTTTACCGCACTCCGGACGCGGAAATTCACTTCGAGTGGGTGAATCCGCAGGCTCCCGGCGGGGAGAGTATGCGGCGCGTATGCGAGGCGGCGGCAAAAACAGGTGAACAGTGATCGGTGAACAGTGAACAGTGTACGGCTTCCACAAGAGTGTCCGACCCTGAGTGCGAGGTTTTCCGGTTTTCTGTTCACCGTTCACTGATTACTGTTCACCGTCTATAATGGCGCGCCTGCGTCATTCCGAAACCCAATGCTTCAAGTCCGTCAGATCGAATGTGTCCGCGGCAACCGGCGTCTTTTCCGCGATCTGTCTTTTCGACTGGAAGCGAATCAGGCGCTGCGCGTCGGCGGCGAGAACGGCAGCGGCAAGACCAGCCTGCTGCGAATGATTGCCGGACTGTCACCGGCCGAATCAGGCGAAATCCTCTGGAAGAACGGTCGCATTGCCACATCGGGCGAAGACTTTCGCCGAGATCTTGTGTTCATCGGCCACGCTGACGCTCTGAAGGGCGATCTCACCCCGATCGAGAATCTGCGCCATGCCCTGGTGCTTGCGGGCGAGCATGTTGGAAATGCCGGGTTACGCGACGCAATGGCCGAGCAAGGGCTCGCCGGGGTGGCGGACCTTCCGGTAAAACTCTTGTCGCAGGGGCAGAAGCGCCGGGTTGCGCTGGCGCGGCTGTGGTTTTCCGCGGACAAGCCGTTGTGGGTCCTGGACGAGCCGTTTGCCGCACTCGACACCGCGTCGGTCGAGCGTATCGCCTCGGTTGTCGTTGGCCACGTGCGCGGCGGTGGCATGACAATCTTTACGACGCATCAGGAAATCGGTCTCGCGGGCGCGCACGTTCAGTCGATTGAATTGGGAGTGCAGTAATTGGCCGCAACGGCGGGTGCGGCGTGTCGTGCCGTCGTAGAGCGCGATTTGTTGATCGCGGCGCGCCGCCGCAGCGATGTACTCACGACGTTCTTCTTTTTCGTGATCGTCGTGAGCCTCTTTCCGCTCGGCGTCGGGCCGCAGCCCGATACGCTGCGCGAAATTGCGCCGGGGGTAGTGTGGGTGGCCGCGCTGCTCGCGGCGATGTTGTCGCTGGCAAGGATGTTCGGCGCGGACTACGCCGACGGCACCCTCGAGCAGTTGGTGTTGACGCCACAGCCGCTGACCTTGCTGGTATTGTCGAAGGTGTTGGCGCATTGGCTGACGACGGGACTGCCCCTGGTGCTGATTGCGCCGCTGCTGGGTCTGCAGTTTGATTTGCCTGGCGCAGCGCTGGTGACGTTGCTGGTGTCGCTTGTGATCGGGACGCCGGCGCTTTCGCTGATCGGTGCGATCGGCGCCGCCCTAACGCTGGGTGTGCGCGGCGGCGGCGCGCTGACCTCGCTGTTGATCTTGCCGCTTTACGTGCCGGTGCTGGTGTTTGGCGCCGGCGCCGTATCGGCGTCGGCCACCGGCATGGCAGTGGCGGGACATTTGTCGCTGCTGGGCGCGATGTCCCTGGCCGCGCTCGTATTTGCGCCATGGGCCACCGCAATGGCATTAAGAATTTCACTGGAATAGATGCGCGACATGAACTGGTTCAAATACTCTTCGCCGCAGACCTTCTACCCGCTGGCCGGCAGAATGGTGCCGTGGCTCATGAGCGTGGCCGTCGTCCTCGGTGTCATCGGCCTGTATATTGCCTTTTTTGCCGCACCCACCGACTTTCAGCAGGGTGATGCATATCGGGTCATCTTCATTCATGTGCCGGCCGCCTGGATGTCGATGTTCATCTACCTTGTGATGGCGTTCTGGGCCGGCATCGGGCTGGCGTTCAATACCCGGCTGTCGTCGATGATGGCGCATGCGCTGGCCCCGACCGGCGCGCTGATGACGTTCATTGCGCTGTGGACCGGCGCTTTCTGGGGGCGCCCGACCTGGGGCGCCTGGTGGGTGTGGGACGCGCGCCTGACTTCCGAGCTGATTCTACTTTTTCTGTATCTGGGCTATCTGTCGCTGGTCGCCTCGATCGACGATCCGCGCCGCGCCGACAAGGCATCCGCGGTGCTGGCACTGGTGGGTGCCATCAACGTGCCGATCATTTATTTTTCGGTCAGATGGTGGAATACCCTGCATCAGGGCTCGTCGGTCAGTATGACGCGAGCGCCCAGCATGGCCAGTATTATGCTGACCGGTATGATGGTGATGGTGTTTGCCTTCTGGGCGTATTCGATTGCGGCTGCCCTGATGCGCGTACGCTGCGAGATACTCGATCGCGAGCGCAACGCCGTCTGGGTCAAGGAATTGGAGGATATTTGAAATGCAGTGGTCGAGCGCAGCGGAATTTTTTGCCATGGGCGGTTATGGCCTGTACGTGTGGGGCGCCTACGCCGTGACGGCGGCGGTGATTGCCGCCGAAATCGTCGCGCTGGGCCGGCGCGGCAGAACTCTGCGCGCGCAAGCGGGTCGTAGTTCCCGTGGGTAGTCCGATCAAAAGCCGATGAAACCTCGCCACAAGCGCATCGCGCTGATTGCCGCCGGCCTGGCGATACTCGGCATTGCCGTGACGCTGGTACTGAGCGCCTTCCGCAGTAATCTGGTCTTTTTCTTCACGCCCACTCAAGTGGCCGCGCACGAGGCGCCGCAGGGCCGCAATTTCCGCATCGGCGGCCTGGTCGAAAAAGGCAGCGTCAAGCGTCAGGCCGATGGCGTGACCGTGCGCTTCGTCGTGACCGATACCGCGATGAGCGTGCCCGTCGCCTTTACCGGTATCCTTCCCGACTTGTTTAAAGAGGGCAAGGGTGTCGTCGCCCAGGGCAAGCTTGGCGCGGACGGCGTGTTCACTGCCTCAGAAGTGCTGGCCAAGCATGATGAAAACTATATGCCGCCGGAAGCCGCCGATGCCGTCGAGCGCGCAAACAAGGCGATGCAGGAATCGAAAAAGACGCTGGTGCGGAAGCCGGAAACAGTGAACAGCAAACAGTGAACAGTGAACGGGGAACAGTAAATGCAAATGCCCAATGACCGATTAGTTGTCTTCGTCAGCGACCGGGTTCCGGCCGATTCACTGTCTGCGGGTCGCGGCTTGTACGCGGCTTGGTCTTTTCCGTTCGCAGTTCACCGTTCACTGTTCACCCAATCATGATTCCTGAACTGGGACAATTCGCACTGATCGTCGCACTGTGCATTGCGCTTGCGCAGGCTGTGCTTCCGCTGGCGGGCGCCGCACGCGG
>JANMYN010000494.1:0-1917 GCA_031382195.1 Betaproteobacteria bacterium | reverse complement strand
AGGCCGAACCATGCCTTGCACCGGACAGTCGAAAGCGGCGCTTCGCTTGCTTTCTCCTGCCGGTGAAGGCGGACGTTGGGCCTCATAGAAGCACATCGTCGTGCGCCGTTTGACAAGCGCAATTACTGTAGCTACAGTAATGCATGCAGATCGAGTTCGATCCAACCAAAGATTCCGCGCATCAAACGAAGCATGGCGTCTCTTTGGCCTTGGCAGACGAACTCGATTGGGATGCCGCGCTGGTTTGGATTGATGAGCGTTTTGAAAACGACGAGTGACGCATGATCGCGCTCGCGCCAAAGACCGGAATCCTGTACTACGTGGCATTTGTGGATCGCGGTGAGGTGCGAAGGATCATCAGTCTGCGCCGAGCCAATCGTCGCGAGGTAAAACACTATGTCGAAAGTTTCTAAACGTCGTTCCATCGCCATGCCTACTGCCAGGGAAGACAGGGCAATCACAGCCGCGGCCAAATCCGATCCCGATGCTCAGCCGCTCACGTCGAAGCAGCTCAAAGCCATGATTCCACTGCGGCCTCTGCGTGGTCGTCCCAAGTCCGGGAGCGCAAAGCAACTTGTGTCGGTGCGCTATAGTCCGGAGGTCCTGGCCTATTTCAAATCCACGGGTGAAGGCTGGCAATCCCGTATGGATGGTGTGCTGCGCGAATACGTGACGCGCCATTCCCGTAGAGCGCGAGGATGAGGCCGAACCCGGCGCTCGTGCGGGCCGTCGACCTGCGGCGTACGGCCGCACAGCTTTCACGTTGGGCGTCATGCCGTTTCCGTCGCAACAAGTACTAAGCTGGTCACTTACCAAGGAGGAAAACGATGATTCGCAAATCTCGCAGAGCCGCGTTGTTCTTCTTTTGTGCGGGTGTTCTAGTAACCGCACATGCGGATGAACCGCTTAAGGTCGACACCCAAGGGGTGAAAGCAAGAATTCTCTATGAGGCGCCCATCAACGGGGGTCATCTGCCCGAGCTTAAGGGCAAGTACAAAATGAGGATCACGGAAATCACTATCGCTCCGGGTGGTCACGTGGGCGATCACAACCACCTTGGCCCGGGAATACGCCAGATGACGGTAGGCGAAATGGAGTACATCCTCCCCGACAAGACAGTAATCTACCGCGCTGGCGATTTCTTTTTCGAGACAGGCGATGTTAGTCACCGAGTCAACAATAAGACCGGGGATCCGAACACGCATCTACTATTCGAAATCCTGCCAATGGACCTAAAGGGACCGTCGCTTATTGTGCCGAGGGACAAACCCGGTCAGTAGTGTTTTAGGATGCCGCCCAACCCACGGTTGCAGGGGACGCGCCGAGAAGCGTCGTCCTACTCTGCCGGCGTCATCCCGGCGCGCCCCTGAACCGCATTCCGTTGGGCTTCGAAAAGCTGAGACGATGTCCCAAGAGAGTTATGGAGGTCTTAGATGTTCAGTCATGTGACTATCGGCACCCACGACTTGAACCGTGCCATTGCCTTCTATGATGCGGTCCTGACGCCGCTCGGCATCGAGCGCGTCTCCAGCAAATACCCGAATTGGGCAGCCTGGCATCGTCCGGGTGAGGTGGTAAAGCTCTGGGTGGGCCGACCGTTCAATGGGCTGCCTGCGAGCTGTGGTAACGGGTGCATGACCGCGTTCACCGCGCCGTCGCGGGCCGCAGTGGACGCTGCCTATGCTGCTGCGATCGCAGCAGGAGGCCTCGATGAAGGCCCGCCCGGCCCGCGTGGGCAGTACGCACCCGACTACTATGGCGCCTATGTCCGCGACCTTGACGGTAACAAGTTGCACTTCGCTCGCCGCGGAGAGCGGTAGCCTAGGCCTCGGTGTATGTCGCCGCCCAACAAGGCGCTCCAGCCGACCGGCCAAGAAAAGCCGTGGCCGTCGGCTACGCTAGGTCGTTGGGCCCTTT
>JANMYN010000455.1:0-3390 GCA_031382195.1 Betaproteobacteria bacterium | reverse complement strand
ACGCGCTCGGCAAATGACTTCATTGCGGATCCAGGGACGCTGCAGTCAGAACAGCTTCTTCAACTTTTCCTTGAGCTTGTCTTCCAGTTTCTCCTTGATCGCGTCTTTCTTTTCTTCGAATTGCTGCTTGGCGGAATCCGAGAAAACCGAACCGAACTCGAGTTTGTATTTTAGTGCCGTGAACGGGCCGGACACGCGCACCGGAACGCTCAGGCCTTTGAGATCGGCTGCCTCCTTGCCGCCCTGACCGGCGCCGGACGCCACGACAGCGGCTTTTGCCAGATAGTTCAGCGTGCTGTCGGGCAGATTGATGTCGCCCTCTCCCGTCAGTCGCAGGAAAGGCGATTTGGCGAGGAAATCGCCGTTGTGGGCGATGCCGTTCTTGATATCGAAGCTGGCGGTCAGTTCGGAAAAATCCGTCTTCTCGCCCGCCACCGCGCCCTGCTCGGCTTCGCGCTTGCCGCCGGCAATCAGCGCTTTGGCGTTGCGCAGCGACTGCGCCAAATTGATGCCCTTGATCGCACCATCCTTGAGTTCGAGTCTGGCCGTGCCATTGAGCGCCTTCTTCATCGCGGTGACCAGATTGCCCGTAGTGGTCACGTCCAGCGCCACATTGCCCCGCCCTTCCAGAAGGTCCTGCTCGATCGCGTCGCGCAGCAATGGGCCGATCGAGATTCCCGCAAGGTTCTGCCTGATCCCGATGCGGTTGGTATTCGCATCGACCGTTGCCGTTCCTTTCACGCTGCCCTGATACAAATTCGCGGAGAGCGGATCGACGTCGAGACGGCCGTTCTTCGCCCTGACATCGACGGTCACATTCTGGGCCTTGACGTTGGACGCCGTCAGGTCGCCGATATGCACGCTACCGGCGACGTCGAGTTTCTTGATCGGGGAAAAATCGATCGGCTGCTCGGGTTGCGAGCCTGCTGGAGCCTTCGCCGTCTCGCCTGGCTTCTTCGGCGGCAGGTATTTGTCGACATTGAGCTTGTCGATCGCGATGTCGAACGTACTGCGCATCGCCGCAAAATCCGCGACGGCAAACTTTGCCTTGATGTTGCTTTCGTCGAGCTTCATCGCCAGATCGGCATGGGCGGTCTGCTTCTTCAGGTCGGCGGCGACGCTCCCGGACAGTTCGGCAGCCAGGCCGGTGACACCGGCTGCATCGCCGTTGAGCTTGACCGTCAACCCGGTCACCGCGAACACTTGATTCTCCAGATCGGCCGCCAGCGTTCCTCCCACTTGCAGTTTGACATCGACTTTCGGCTGATTCGCCCTGATCGTCGCGGCAAGATCGAATTTCGTGGGCACACCCGGCGCCACACGGCCGGTTTTCAGACTGAAATCCGAAATAGCATAGTCGGCCCCGCCGGCCTCGTCCTTCCACACCAGCGCGGCTTTGCTGATGCGCACGCCATCGACTTCCAATTTGATCGGCGGCGTCTGAGCTTTCGCGGGTTCCACCGGCTTCGCGGCCCCTTCCTTTTCTTTCCCGCCGAGCAAATCGTCAAAGTTGGTCTTGCCGTCCTTGTGCCTGACCAGATTGGCGCGCAGCCCGTCGAGCCGGATTTGATCCACGACGACTTGCCGGGTCAGCAGCGGAATCAGTGCCAGCGAAACCCGCATGTCGTCGAGTCCCGCGAAATCCTTGTCGCTATTGAACTCCGACAACCGGGTTTTGCCCAGATGCACGCCGAGCCTCGGGAACAACATGAGTCGGATGTCGCCCTCGATAGTCAGCGTGCGCTGCGTCTTTTCCTTGACCAGGTCGGCGACCTGCGCCTTGTACTGGTTCGGATCGAAAGTCGCGGCGATGAACGCCAGCGCACCGGCAAACAGCAGCACGACGCCACCCACCGCAATCAGAACCCACTTCAGCAATTTCATGGACATCATCCCGCGTTGAACTCGACGCTGACATTATCGCGCCCGGATGCGGGCGGCGCCATCATCGACTGCTGGTCGTGTCCGCCGACCTCGCGAGGAATTGCGGCGGGTGATGGGGTTGTGGCCATTTCGCATTGCCTCTGCGACCTGGCCATCCTTCGAAGCCACGTTAAGTGGCTCCTCAGGACCGCCGGATCGCTTAGACGATCCGGCGTCCAACGAACAGTCCCCCGGACTGTTCGTTGTCGAATTAGCGTATTCGCTCCAACATCACCCGCACCAGCATACAAAAGGGCCCGTCGGGCCCGTTTGTATGGTGGAGCGGGTGATGGGGATCGAACCCACGTCTAAAGCTTGGGAAGCTTTCGTTCTGCCATTGAACTACACCCGCGTGCTAATATTGATCTTACCGAATTCATTGAGTATTTTGAAGTGATCGCGCTCATCATCAACGGCCAGCCGCGCTCTTTTTCGGCCCCGCTCAACGTGGCCGGTCTGATCGAACGTCTCGAATTGCAGGGCAAGCGCATCGCGCTTGAACGCAACGGCGAAATCGTCCCGCGCAGCAACTTCGCAGTGATGGAACTGAATGATGGGGATGCGCTCGAAATCGTAGTCGCCGTCGGGGGGGGCTGAAAGAAAAATCGCGAACGGTGATCGGTGAACAGTGAACGGCTAGCAATTCCAGGCAGCCGCATGACTGGTTTCCGTTCACTGTTCACCGTTGACTGTTCACTGTTCACCAGATCATGGATCAACTCATCATCGCGGGAAAACCCTATGCCTCCCGCCTGCTGGTAGGCACGGGCAAGTACAGGGATTTCGCGCAGACGCGCGAGGCCATCGAGGCAAGCGGCGCCCAGATCGTGACGGTGGCGATCCGCCGCACCAATATCGGCCAGAATCCGGGCGAGCCCAACCTGCTCGACGTGCTGACGCCGCAGCGCTACACCATCCTGCCGAATACGGCGGGCTGCTACAGCGCGCAGGACGCAGTGCGCACGCTGCGGCTCGCGCGCGAACTGCTCGACGGCCATGACTTGGTGAAACTCGAAGTGCTCGGCGATCCCCACACGCTCTATCCTAATATGGTGGAAACACTTGCCGCGGCCGAGACACTGGTGAAGGAAGGCTTCAAGGTCATGGTGTATACCTCCGACGATCCGATCATCGCCCGGCAGCTCGAACAGATCGGTTGCGTCGCCGTGATGCCGCTGGCTTCGCTGATCGGCTCAGGCATGGGCATTCTCAATCCGTGGAATCTGCAAATCATCATCGACAACGCCACCGTGCCGGTTCTGGTGGATGCCGGCGTGGGCACCGCGTCCGACGCGGCCATCGCCATGGAACTCGGTTGCGATGGTGTGCTGATGAACACGGCAATTGCGGCTGCGCAAAATCCCGTCCTCATGGCATCGGCCATGATGAAAGCCGTTCAGGCCGGACGCGAAGCCTATCTTGCCGGGCGTATGCCGAAAAAACACTACGCCGCCACCCCCTCGTCGC
>JANMYN010000450.1:0-2262 GCA_031382195.1 Betaproteobacteria bacterium | reverse complement strand
GTTGGGCAGCGTGAATTATTCAGCCTCGCGGCCGGCAATAGTTACGGGCTTCGTTTGACCGGCTTGCATAGGATGTGTCCATGAGCGATGTGCTCATGATCAAACCTAAAGGAGATTGCCATGAACGCCAAAGTGATATTTGCAGTGCTGTTGGCTTTCGCCGCTGTACCTGCCGCTTATGCCGAGCATTTCGGCCGCGGAAGCGAGAGCTCCCCGTTCGCGGGCAAGCCGTCCGTTAGCGCCGCCGCAACGGTGGATCGCCAGGGACGGGCCAGCACCCACGTCGACGTGGCAGCCGCGCCAAAGAGTGAAATCAAGGCGAGGCTTGCCGCAGCGACGAATGTGCCCGGCAGGGCTTGAAGCCGCAGCGGTTCGCCGCTACGCAAAACACCCGGTGCCCTGCGCCGGGTGTTTTTTTCTTCGATTCATTCGCCCTTCGTGTGCGACGAAGGGTTAATTACACCGGGTTCCGAGATAGAGTCAGCTTCGCGAAGGCACCCTCATCAAAGCGCTCACCGCAGAATAATCTCAAGGACCTTTTCTTTGCTCCCGAAACAGCCTGACCCTCGCGGCTGTGCGAATCCATTCACCAGATCGTTTGTCCGGATTTTGCCGGGTGAATTGTTCGCACGCCCGAATTGCAATGCGCACGCGACCGGGAGCACGAGTTGCCTTAGTCTGAAACCGCATTGTGTTGGAAACGGGTAGGGGGATGCGCCCAACTCCAGACCCGGAACGAAACCGTTACAGCAATCGGGCGAAGGAGTCGATCATGAACATGTTCATTGCAACCGTAAATTGTGCAGCCGTGGGGATTCTGGTTCTCCCGCTTGCCATCGACCAGACGGAATTATTCCCGACCGGGGAAGTGCTGAGCGTCGAAGCGCAGTGCCCGAACTATTGCAAGGGGGATTTCCCGGTGTCGCCGAATCGCAAATATGCGCAAGCGAACGACAGGCCGACCTCTTGTGTGATCGGTTCCGTCATCCCGGCGTGTGGAGCGTGATCGGAAGCCGGACTTCTGCAGCCGGTGACACGCCATCCGGATTGGATTACGCTATTGGCATGTGCGACGGCTGTGAGGCTCGGAGTGCTTCAGGTATCGGACCGGCCGGGCGCCAAGGCTCAAATTGAGAAGAGCGAGCCCGGTGCGATTGCCCGGGTAGCGGAGGCGAAATGAAATCGAGAGTCCTGTTCTTGCTGGTCGCGCTAGGCATGCTGTCCGGTTGCGCGACGCAGAAAATGAGCGGCGACCAGTTGGCGCGCGTCGCCAAGGATTGGTCGCTCAGCATCCGGGCGAGCCAGGTCATCCCGGTCTACCCGCTGACTGAGGACCTGCAACCCGGGGACGTATTCCTCGTGCAAACGCCGATCGAGGAACAGGTCAAGGTATATCTCGAGAAGGGCTTCCTGCCGCTGGAGAACCTGGTCACGCGCCTTTCCCCTGAGGGGTACGCCCGCTTCTATCGTGGCTGGCCGATGGTGGAGGACGGAGACAAGGCGCCGCCTCGACCCTGGCAGTTTCCGAAGGAAGGCTCTCCGGATTCGGATTTCTCCCGCGCGCCGCTCGCGGCCTTCCCGACGTACAACTTTTCGGTCAGCCGCAGCGGCGGCCTGAATGTTGCGATCCCCGTCCAGGGCGTTCCGGTTGGATTGAACTTGCTGGACAGCGCATCGGCGAACGGCACGATCACCCTGAAGGACGCGTTTACCTACGCACTACCAGCGCGCACCATGTTCGACGCCATTCACCAGTGGTGTCGTGACAATGCGTACTACCTCAGCCAGTACGAGCCTACCGAATCCACTGCGAACGGCAAGCGCGCGACGAACAAGTTTTATCTGCGAGTAATCAACCGCGTGTATCTGGTGAAGACGGTTGACGTGTCCCTGTTTAGCAATCGCGGCTTCGGGGCCGGCGGATCGGCGGGTGTGCCGCAGCCGGTGCAACTGTTGAATATCGCCAACGCGACCGAAGCGGCAAAGCAATTTGCCGCCGTGAACGAAATCCTCTCCAACGCAATCTCGCCCGCAACAAAGGGCATCGGTGCACCGGCCGGTGCGGGCGTCGACGCGGCACCGCCACCGGTTGCCGTTGGCGGGTCAGTCAAACTGGCGATGGCGACCAGCCGCTCCGTCTCTCTTGTCGAGACATTTCGCCGTCCGTTGGTTATCGGTTATCTGGCCTCGGATTACGCGATCGAGGCGCGCGGAAAATGCGCCTCTCCGGTACCGACTCTGGGTGTGCTCGAAGGCCATGGC
>JANMYN010000390.1:0-1896 GCA_031382195.1 Betaproteobacteria bacterium | reverse complement strand
CGGTCGGTGAAGACATGGCCCCGCTCCAGGTCGGCCCCCAACTGACGGTCCTTAGCCTTGGCTTGTGCGATCAAGTCAGTAAGTCGAGACACGTCAATCCTTGGACTTCGTCATGAGCATGTTTAAATTGTCTTCACTAGTGTTCTTTTTGTCTTTACGCGACGGGGCGCCATTTCGCGCTTCGTCCCTTACCGGTCGATTCGATGAGCCCCTCCGATTTCATGGCCCGCAGGACCACCCGGATCATGTCGCGACTCACACCTGGACAAGCCTGTTCGATGTCCGAAATCGAAAACGGAACGTTACGGCGCGACACTTCCGCCCGCACGCGATCACCCTTGGCGCCGCGGCCACGCTCGATGGTGCCGACACGATCCTCGAATTCCTTGTATGCGGCAAGCACGGTTCCCCAGAAATAGTCCAGCCAGGGGCGGGCGTCATGTTTCGCCTTGTGCCAGCCCTGCGAGCTGGCTTCGAGGCTCTCGTAGTAGCCCTCTTTCGATTCCTCGAAAATGCGCTCCAGGCTGATGTACCGCCCCACTGCGTACTCGAACTGATACAGAAGCAGCAGCGTTAGCAGCCGCGCCATCCTGCCGTTTGCGTCAGGGAACGGGTGGATGCACAAGAAATCCAGTACCGCCAACGGGACCAGCACCAGAGGGTCTGCGAGATTCCTGTCGACCCCGGCTCGATATTCTGACACGAGGTCGGTCATTGCCATTGGTGTCAGGTGAGCGGCGACAGGCCGAAAGCGTACACGCACCTCGCCATCCGGATGGCGTTCGACGATGTCGTTGTTCGCTGCCTTCCAGTTGCCACCGGGCTGCGGAAGGTATCGATACAGCACAGAGTGAAGTTGGAGAACCACGTTTTCCGAGAACGTCATGTCGTTTGCGGATTCATGGATCAATGCGAGCGCGTCACGGTAACCGGCGACTTCCTGCTCCGAACGGTTTCTTGGCGCGGCATTTTTCGCGACCAGCGATTTGAGTCGGGCTGACGGCACAACCACGCCTTCCAATCGATTGGAGGATTCTGTCGATTCAATGACTGCTACCTGTCGGAGGCTTAGCAAGACTTCGGGAGATTGGGCGACAAAGAGCCGCTGCTTGCCCCGATATTCACCCAGGGCACGCAGCGTCGCCATCTGCGAGCCGTCGTAACGCAGACCCGCGAGGTATTCCGGAGTAAGGGAGCGCATCAGGCGTCCGATGTCGGTTAATGGGGTAATACTAGACTTTAAAGGGGTATTAAAGCAACTGATTACCCTATTTTCCCGCAGATTACCCCATTCATCTCACCTCTCCCTTCGATCCCCCAAGCAGGCAACGCCCGATCGTTTTGCCTGGGCAGATTCGGCCCGCAGGCTTTCGTCGCCCATTTCCAGCTGGTAGGTTTTGAATTCGAGCAAACAACAAGAGGGAGCCCAACATGGAACAAATTCTTTTCGCGCTATTCGCCCCGATCATTCGCGACAATGAAATCTCCACTCTGGATGATCGGTTGCTCCTCGATCGCGAGGGCCCGGTCAGCGTCTATTACGCGCCGTTTGATTGCATTAACAGGGACGCAAAAATTGTTATCGCCGGCATCACGCCCGGCAAAACACAGATGCTCAACGCGCTTCAAGAAGCACGCAATCAGCTTCTGAATGGCGCGAGCCATGAGGCCGCACTCGAAGCCGCAAAACGAACCGCAAGTTTCAGCGGCGCCATGTGTCCCAATCTGAGCATTTGGATTTCTGGCGAAAGAAGGCCTCATTAACCACGAACGCATTCTGGACGGACTACCGCATCTATCCGGAGCCAATGCCGAGCGCATCGCATACTTCCTGAGCACGAAGTCACAAGAACGTCTGCCCACAAAGACTGATGCGAAAAAACTGGATGGCACCCG
>JANMYN010000388.1:0-1682 GCA_031382195.1 Betaproteobacteria bacterium | reverse complement strand
GGAAAGTCGGCACGCCTTCCCTCTTCGTGCATGCCGCGAGTCCCCGCCGCCTTGAGGCTGACAACATTCTCGACGTCAGCGCCGAGACCTGGGATCGGATGCTGTCGGTGAACTTGCGATCCGGCTTCCTGCTTGCGCGCGAGATCGGCCGGCGGATGATCGCGGATGGCGTGCGCGGCCGCATGCTGTTCGTCACCTCTCTGCATGCGGATTCCCCGCGCAATCTGCCCCACTACAGCGCCGCGAAGGCGGGCCAGACCATGGTGGTCAAGGAACTGGCCAAGGCACTGGGTCCTCATGGCATCCGCGTCAACGCCATTGCACCGGGAGCGGTTCCCGGGGGCGGCTTCGACGCCAGCGGTGCGGGTATCGAGCGGTTGATCCGCTGCACCAGTCTGCGGCGCCTCGGAACCCCCGAAGACATTGCCGGCACGGCCCTGGCGCTTCTCGTTGACCGGTTTTCCGCCTACGTCACCGGCACAACGGTCGTCGTCGACGGAGGCATGGCGCTCCACAACTGGATCGAGCCTCCCGAACTCTAAGATGCATCGAGAACCGTGTAGAGGTCGCATGTTGGTGAACAGGGCGGTACGCCGCAGAAACGGTTGCGGCAGTAGGGCCCGTTCCGGCGCTATCATTGTTCAATCGTTAACCCACCGGGAATAATGCCGTGATCGTCAAGCAGATCTGGACCGCCAACGCCTACCGCAATTTCAACTACCTCGTCGCCTGTAGCGAAACCGGCGAGGCCCTTGCCATCGACCCCCTGGATTACGAGAAATGTCTAAAGGCGGCGAAGCAAGAGGGATGGAATATTACCCAGATCGTGAACACCCACGAACACCGCGACCACACGGGCGGTAACGAGCCCATGGTCCGGAAAACGGGCGCCAAGATCCTTGCGCACAAGAATGCCAGAGACAAGATCGCCGATATGGCCCATGGCCTGGGCGCGGGGGATGTCGTCAAAGTGGGCAAGACGGTGGAGCTTGCGGTGCTGGACACGCCAGGCCACACCATGAGTCACGTATGCCTGCTGTCGCACACTGCGCAGCCGGCGCTTTTCTGCGGGGATACGCTATTCAATGCCGGCGCCGGGAATTGCCACAATGGCGGTCATCCGGCAGAGCTCTACAAGACCTTTTCCGAGCAGCTCGCCAAGCTGCCGCCTTCGACGCTGATATATCCGGGCCACGATTACATGGAAAACAATCTGCGTTTCACGTTGAATCGCGAGCCCGACAACAAGAGCGCCCGCCAGATGCTCGACAAGCTCACGGATCAAGACCCCAATAGTGCTTATATCTCTACGCTCGAAGTCGAGAGGCAGATCAATACGTTCTTTCGCCTGCAGAGTCCCACCCTGATCGCGACATTGCGCGAAGCTTTTCCCGGCTTGCCTGAGAAACCCGACCAGCGCACGGTGTTTTTGAAGCTCCGCGAACTTCGCAACACGTGGTGAGCCGGGATCGATCTAAGCCGATCTAAGGCGGATCGGACCAGCGCAAGCCCTTCAGTCTTCCAATAAGGAATTTCGATATCGGAAGGATGCAGATGCGTGGCGGGCTCCGTTGAGCGACGAAAAGATTGTTCTTAGCAGATCAAAGCTCACCGGGCTTGCCGCTTCAGAAAATCCACCAGCAGCGCACTCACTTTCCCCGGCTGTTCCTGCTGCACCCAAT
>JANMYN010000368.1:0-3472 GCA_031382195.1 Betaproteobacteria bacterium | reverse complement strand
GCGTACGGTGCCTCGGCAGTGCTCGGCGCGCTGGTAGTCGTCGGATATGCAGTGTATTGGGGGCCATCACCGGCGCCCAAGACGGAGAGCGCTTCCATGCCGAAGCGACCGCCTGTTGCATCCCGTGAGGTTGTGAGGCACACGGTTGGCGGTTCAGAGGAAGATCTGTGGGTGGTTCGGACAGACAGGGAAATCTTGCGCATACCGGCCAAGTACGTCGGCCCCCATGATCCTGAGCGAGGCTTCTACCACCTGTTCCTTTATTGGCCCGGACTGGATCCAGTCATCAAGCATCCTGCTGGCGGCCGCACGTCGAGAGATGTGGTGCAGATCTATCTGCACGTCAAACGAGAGTTTCCGCCGCGCCCCTTCTCAGAGATGTTGGAGTCCCTTTCAAAGTCATATGGCGAACCTCGACCGACTCCGGACAGCCCGGGCATGCTCGAGTATCCCAACAAGGGAAAGGGGCGAACGCGGAAATTCCTGGCGGTCGACGTCTCCCCACCGTCCTGGCGGCGCGGACCGTTCTTCGTTTCCTGCTCGCTTGATTTGACGTGCCGTAGCTACATCCAAGACATTCATGATGCTCGTGTACTCGTTGATTTCTACCCGGAGCATCTTCCAAATGCCCAGAGGCTTTATCGAGATGTATTCGGAATGCTCCAATCCTTTTATGAGCCTAACCGCGCGCCGCAGCCGACGCGCTGAAGCGCGCGGCTGAGCGCGAACGTTGACCGCACAGCAAGAGTTGACCGCACAGCAAGAGTAGCCCGCATGTATTTGGCGGGCTTGTTTTTTGTATATACGTATATACAATAGCCGCGTGGACAAGGATCCCAAAAAGGAAGGCCGCAATATTTCAGAACGCGGTCTTTCATTGGACCTTGCCGCGCAACTCGACTGGGCAACAGCCCTGATCTGGGAAGACAAGCGCAAAGACTATGGAGAGCGGCGCTACTGTGTGCTTGGCCTCATTGAGGATCGGTTGCATAGCGTGGTGTTCACGCCACGCGACGGCAAGCCTCGGGTCATCAGTCTGCGAAAGGCCAATAAGCGCGAGGTGAAACGGTATGAAAAAGCAACTCAAATCTAGAAAGACCAGCCGCACAAATCCGGAATGGACCGCGGCTATGATTGCGAAGGCCCGCCCGGCGAGGGAAGTGCTGCCGAAAATATTTGGCGCGCGCACTGCGGCCAATATGCTCAAGCCACGTGGCCGTCCCAAGTCTCCAAAATCAAAAGTCGCAATTAGCCTTAGGTTATCGCCCGATACCCTTGCGCGCTGGAAGGCTACTGGCCCAGGTTGGCAGACACGCATGGCTGATGTTCTGCGCGAGTCAGTGTAGGTGCGGTTGAACAAGTGGTGGCAGGGGACGCACGGAGCGGCAGTCTCGTTCTTTGCTAGCGTATTCTTCGCGTGCCCCTGAACCGCGGTGTTATTCGCCACGAGACACCGCGATATAGCATCACTTTTCGCAGGTAGTCCAACCGGATGAAAACACTAATTGTGACCGACCAAATCCGCTTCGACGACGGGGCTGCCTACGAACGATACATGGGGAGGTGGAGCCAGCTTGCAGGTGAAACTTTCCTAGGCTGGCTTGCTCCAAAATCAGGTTTGCGATGGCTCGACGTTGGCTGCGGCAACGGCGCCTTTACCGAAATGCTCGTCGAGCGCTGTGCACCAGTCTCAGTACAGGGGATAGACCCGTCTGAGGCGCAGCTTGCCTATGCTCGCACACGACGCGCGTCGCGTGTCGCACAGTTTCGTCAGGGCGATGCAATGGAACAGCCTTTCCCCGACGACACGTTCGACGCGGCTGTCATGCCGCTGGTGATTTTCTTCGTTCCTGACCCAGCCAAGGGCGTTGCCGAAATGGCACGAGTGGTCTGCCCGGGTGGCACCGTCACAGCCTACGCGTGGGACATGTTTGGCGGTGGTTTTCCTTACGAGGCGTTGCAGGTTGAAATGCGTGGGCTGGGCGTTGCAGTTCCGGTACCGCCGAGCCCTGGCGCGTCTCGAATAGATGCAATGCGGGACTTGTGGACTGGTGCGGGTTTGGATGCCGTCGAAACGCGGGAGATCACCGTGCAACGGACATTCGCCGATTTCGACGACTACTGGGCAACCATCCTCGGGGGGGCGAGCGTCGGTCCAAAGCTCGCAGCGATGGCGTTCGAGGATCTCGCGCTTCTCGAAGCGCGGATGCGCGCGCGCCTGCCGGCAGATGCCACTGGCCATATCACCTATAGTGCCCGGGCTAACGCAGTAAAGGGTCGCGTACCAAGCTAATTGTCAGGATGAATCTCTGTGTGACTTTGGAAACGTCGATTTACTTGATCAAGTAATCCGGGGTCGGACCACCATAACGCTTTGATCCGCGCAAATAAATCCATCTGACAAGATTGTGCGAGACGCTTGAAACCTTTTCTCGGTGGTAAAAATCGGGTTCAAGAGGACGATGCGCCGCCGTTTTCCCATCGTGACTTTCTGCCCGGCCTGGTCTGGCACCTCATCCGCAAGCGCAATGTACGAACCTTTCTCCGCAAGTTCGCTCGAGACGGGAACTACCATGCGCGGTCGTGCCACGCAGTCCGACGCTTTGACTGGACCCGGATGCGCCGAAGGCTGGGAAAACAGTGCGCGAGCTCGTCGCCGGATCAGTATTTGAGGCGGTTTGGATCCACGTCCTTGAAATGACGCGGGTGGATTTTCTCCGGCGAGCACGTTCCGATCTCGCGCACCATTTCGTTCAGCAGCGCTCCGCTCGCCGAAATTTCATCGACCGCGAACGAGAGGGTTCCGTCGAGCCGTCCGATGATGATGTGATGGCGCATGCGCGAATCGGGATTCCACTGGTGCACATAGATCGCGTCCACCCTTTCCGGCGTGACCGTGGCGAGATACGTGTTGCCGGCATCCCAGAGGATATTGCGTGTGCCTTCGAGCGTCATTGGCCGTTTCTGCCCGGCCAACGCGCAATTGAAGAGAAGATCGGAAGCATCGCCGGCGGACGCGATCGTCGCGCCGCACAGCGATATGAGCAGCGCGGTGCGGACCAACATGTGAAAGCTCAGGGTTGCTCGGCGAGCAGGGTTTCAATCTGCTTGACGATCTCGCCGCTTTCCGGCTGCGTGCGTGCGCTATAACTGAAGGCGCGTTTGCCGTCGCGCGCGATCAGATACTTGTGAAAATTCCACTCGGGCGCATCACCGGTCATTTTTTCCAGCTTCGCGAACACGGGATTGGCCTTGCCCGGAACGACGCTGGTCTTCTCGACCATCGGAAATTTCACGCCGTAAGTCAGTTCGCAAAACTCCTTGATCTCCTTCGCGCTGCCCGGCTCTTGCGTGCCGAAATCGTTGGCCGGAAAGCCGACCACGACCAGGCCCTTGTCCTTGTACTTCTGGTACAGCGATTCCAGTCCCTTGTACTGCGGGGTGTTGCCGCAAAAGCTGGCCGTGTTGACGG
>JANMYN010000288.1:0-4613 GCA_031382195.1 Betaproteobacteria bacterium | reverse complement strand
TTCCATCTCAAGAACAAGAATGCCTTGATCGGCAGCTACGCGCCGGCAATTGGCGTGAAGAGCGGTTACACCAACGCCGCCGGCAAATGCCTGATCGCCCTGGCTAGTAAGAACGGTGTGCAGGTAATGCTGGTCATGCTGCACGCAAAAAGCCGCTGGTGGGATGCGATCGGCATCATCGAAAACGCGTTCGACGAAGCCGCTGCCCATGCGGCGCAGTAAGTCGAGCGCACCCGCGGTCCTCGCCGTTACGGTACTGATTGCGTACTTTAACGCGCTGACCGGCGCCTTCCAGTTTGATGACTACAACGTCATCGTGCATAACCAGGCGGTGCATTCCCTTGCGGCGTGGTTTGATTCCATGCCCGGCATCCGTCCGCTGCTGAAGTTTTCCTACGCGCTGAACTGGACGCTCCACTCCGGACCATTCGGTTTCCACCTGTTTAACGTAGTCGTACATGCCATCAATGCGGTGCTGGTCTACCAATTGCTGCGTGCGCTGATCGAACAGCGTACTGAAGCGCACTGGGCGCCTTTGGTAGGGGCGCTCTTGTTCGCACTGCATCCGGTTCAGACCGAGGCGGTGACTTACATCTGCGGGCGATCGGTTTCATTGATGGCGTTGTTTTACCTGCTCAGCCTGCTGGCGTGGTTGCGCGCGGAGCGCGCGGCGCATGCGGGCGCGTGGCGCGCGCTGTCGGCCGCGCTGTTCGGCATGGCGCTGCTGGTCAAGGAGACGGCGATTACGCTGCCGTTCGCCTTGCTGCTGCTCGACACGCTGGCTGCCCGGCCGCGGCTCACTGCAGGCCAGATGCTACGGCGTCAGCGCTGGCACTGGCTGGTGTTATGCGGCGGTCTGCTGGTCTTCGCCGCCAGCCCCACCTACCGGCACTTGTTCGAGGTGAGTGTTGCCACGCGGAATACCTTCGATAATCTGCTGACACAGACGAATGCGCTGGGCTATCTGGCCGCGCAATTGCTGCTGCCCTGGCGCATGAACGTCGATCCGGATTTACCGGTGCTGACGTCGGTCACACCCCTGGTTCTGCTGCAGGGAATGGCCATGGTCGCATTGATTGTCTTTGGCCTGCGCAACCTGCGCCGGCGCGCCTGGCTTGCGTTTGCGATTCTGTGGTTTTTCCTGCACCTGCTGCCGACCAATTCGTTGCTGCCGCGACTCGACGTCGCCAATGATCGCCAGCTTTACCTGGCGTCGATCGGCGTGTTTTACGGGGCAGGCGTTGGCCTGCAGGAATGGAGGCAGCGTGCGCATCGCCTGTGGCCGGCGGGCGCGCTCGCCGCTTTGCTCTTACTGGGACTCGGCATGGCCACCGTACAGCGCAACCAGGTCTACGCATCGGCCGTGGCCTTCTGGGAGGATACCTTCGTCAAATCGCCGGGCAAGCCGCGCGTCGCCAACAATCTCGGCTATGCCTATCAGCAGGCCGGTCGCTGCCCAGAGGCCGAACGCGCCTACCGTCAGGCGATCGAACTCGATCCGCACTACTGGCAGGCGCGCATCAATCTCGATGTGCTTGAGTCCGCGCAGCGGCGTTGAATAGCCAGTCCTCCGCGCTTCGTTGTTCTCCCCTCAGTTATTGCCTTCGCTCTTTGCCCAGTTCTTCATCAGCATGTTGGACGGGAAATTTTCGTCCACCAGCTTGCGCGCGGTTTCCGCGCCGGCGATCGGCAGACCGCTGGTCTTCGGGTCCAGCAGGCCGATTTGCACCAGCACCGAAGCCTGGTCCCAATAGATGTGTTCGTGATAGAGCTTGTCGCCGCGGAAATTGACGATCGCCACCAGCGGAATCTCCACGTACTTGCCGGTGGGTGCGATGCCGGGCAGCATCCAGTCGATCTCGATGTCGTGCGTGAAACAGAACAACATCTCGTCCACCAGCCGGTCGGCGCCGATGGTGCGCGAGATCGGAATCAGCTTGGTGTCTTTCGGCGTGGTCGGTATGAAGTGATGCTTGTAGAAACGCTTCAGGTGAGCATGGCCAACCCCGCCCGTCAGCGTCGGAATGTGGTTGACGTAGGGCTGCGCGACCATGGTCTTCATGGTTGCTTCGACATCGCGCGTGCCGAATTCATGCATCGTGTGCTGGTCCCACAGCGCGGACAAATCGTAATGGGGACCCATAACCTTGTGGAACAGCGCGATTGAGCGCGAATGCGCCATCATGTGCGCTGGACGGTCGTAGTGCATCCCGCCGGTGCGGGCAAATGCGTGGTCGACCCTGGGATAGACGTAAATTTCGACGTTCGGATTGTCCTTGAACGCAGCCCGGATTTTTTCGACGGCTTCCGGCGGCGCGTACTTGTCCTCGGCTGCGAAATGCAACACCATCGGCACCTTGATCCTGGACGCTTCGTTGAGATATTTCTCTATGGTCACGCCGTAGTAGCTGACCGAGCAGTCCACGCCGGAGCGCGCCGCGGCGAGAAAAGCCAGGCGCCCGCCAAGACAGAATCCAAGCGCGCCGACCTTGCCCGTGACTTCCGGTCGCGTACGCAATGCGCGCACCGCGGCCGTGATGTCCTCCATTCCCTTATCGACGTCGAAGCGCTGAAGGAAATCGAAGGCCTTCTTCCATTCGTCCTCGCTATAGCCGAGTTCGACGTCCTTCTCGAGCCGCCAGAACAGGTCCGGGGCGAACACGACATAGCCTTCCTCGGCGTAATAATCGGCGACCTCGCGGATGTAGGCATTAATGCCGAAAATTTCCTGGCATAGCACGATGCCCGGGCCTTTTCCGGATTTCGGAACGGCAAGGTAACCCCTGAACGCACCACCGTCCACGGCTTTGATTTCGATCCATTGACCCGTCGTGTTTGGCCCAGCCATGTCGTCTCTCCTGAATGTCGATCGTTGCGCTTGTTGTAGCGCGGCGCCGGCGCCGCGAAAACACGCCGATCCTTTTACCGTGCGCAACCGCGCCGTGTCAAACCGCTCATGCGCCGGTGCAGCAGTCAGGCGCGGCTTGACAAAACACCCACTGCAACCTAGATTCCGGCGGGTCTTTCGCCACAAAAACAGCCGCGGCGAGTCAGCATCCGGGCCGGACCGCGCCCATCGCAGTCATCAGGGGGGAACTACCATGAATTCATTCACGCGCCGCCGCTTTCTGCAGGCGACCGGTGCCGCGGCCGTGACCGCGCCGCTTGCCAATTCTCTGCTCGTACCGAGCGACGCCCATGCGCAGGCGAGCTCAGTCCTCACGATCGCCTACAACGTCGCGCTGCCATCATGGGATCCGACCACCGGCCCGTCGGCCGTGAACCCGACCATTCAGTCCTTCTACAAAGCAGTGTTCGATTCCTATATCGACCAGAACCCGGACCTGTCCTTCAAGCCCGGCCTGCTGACGAAGTGGGGCTGGAACAAGGACAGAACCAAAATCGAGATGGAAGTGCGCAAAGGCGCTTTCTGGCACGACGGCAGCCCCGTCACGCCGGAAGACGTGGTGTGGTCGCTGGAGCGCGCCGGGGATCCCAATAGCGGAAATCCGATCCAGTTCGTCTGGGGCAAGATCGGCAACTTCGCTATCGACGGCCAGAAAGTCACGGCCGACGTGAAGGAATTCGAGCCGTCGTTGTTCAAATGGATGGCGTTCCTGACTGGATATGTTCTGCCGAAGAAAGCGTACACCGAGGCCGGCGCCCAGGGCTGGGAGAGCAAGCCCATCGGCAGCGGCCCCTACATGGTGGAAAAGTTCGAGCGCAATGCGTTCATTCGCCTCAAGGCGTTTTCGAAATACTGGGGGCCCAGGCCCGCGTTTGAGACGGTCGTGTTCAAGTTGGTCGGGGATGCGTCCGCGCGCGTGGCGGAAATCGAGAGCGGCTCGTCGGACCTTACGCTGGAAGTGCCCTACGAGGAATTCGATCGTCTGACCAGGAAGAGCGGGCTGGCTGGCGTCGCGCATCCGGTATCCGACATCGGCATGATCTTCATCACCAACGTCGAGCCCATGCTGGACAAGAACGTGCGTCTGGCAATGATCCATTCGATCGACAAGCGCGCCATCGTGGATAAGCTCCTGCGCGGCTACGGCACGGTGATCGATACGCTGGAAGCGCCCCAGTATGCCGCATTCGACCCCTCGATCAAGGTCAAGTACGATCCCGAGCTGGCAAAGCAGTTGCTCGCCAAATCCGGGTATTCGATTTCCAAGCCGGTGAAGTTCACGATGCAGACCACGCGCGGCTTCAAGCCGAAGGATTACGAAATGATTCAGGCGGTGGCCGGCATGTGGCGCAAGGTCGGCATCGAGGCCAGCATCGAAACCTACGAGATCGCCAAGCATTTCGAACTGCGCATGCGCCATGGACTGGCGCCGGCAGCGTTCTACAACTGGGGCAACTCGATCGGCGATCCATCGACATCAACCGGTTTTGCCATGTTCAGCCATTCGCCGCATTCCGGCTGGAAGACCGAAGATGTGGATGCGAAGATCGGACCGCTGTGGGGCGAGAAGGACGAGAAGAAGCGCATCGAAGGCTACAAGGCGGCCGACCGCTACATTTCGGATAACGGTTACGTCATACCGATGCTGAAGTACGCGCAACCCGTGGTGCACAAGAGCAGCATCAAGTTCACGCCCCACGTCGCC
>JANMYN010000242.1:0-8243 GCA_031382195.1 Betaproteobacteria bacterium | reverse complement strand
ACGCTAATATGCATTCCGACAATCTCGTAGAAATTAACGGCGTCAATTTCTGGTACGACAAGCGCCGCCCAATTCTGAGCGGGATCGACATGGCCATCCCACGCGGGAAAGTTGTGTCCATCATGGGCATCAGCGGTTCGGGCAAGACCACGCTGCTGCGCCTGATCGGCGGTGCGCTCAAGCCGCGACTGGGCCAGGTGAAGGTGGCGGACAAAGTAATGCACGAACTGGACCGCGACGGCCTCTACCAGATGCGCCGCCGCATGGGCATGCTGTTCCAGTTTGGCGCCTTGTTCACCGACTTGTCGGTGTTCGACAATGTCGCGTTCCAGATTCGCGAGCACACCGATCTGCCGGAAACGATGATTCGCGACATGGTTCTGATGAAACTGCATGCAGTGGGTCTGCGCGGCGCGCACCGGCTGATGCCCTCAGAACTTTCCGGCGGAATGGCGCGACGCGTGGCGCTGGCGCGGGCGATCGCGCTGGACCCGATGCTGATCATGTACGACGAACCGTTCGCGGGACTGGATCCGATATCGCTGGGGGTCATAGGCAATCTGATCCGACGCCTAAACGACGCGCTCGGCGCGACCTCGATCGTGGTGACGCACGATGTGACGGAATCGCTGAAAATGGTCGATTACGTTTACTACCTGTCCGACGGCGTGATTGTGTCCAAGGGCACCCCGCAGGAGATGCGGGCTTCGCAGGTGCCTCTGGTCCGTCAGTTTGTCTATGGCGAACCCGACGGGCCGGTGCCGTTCCAGTATCCGAGCGAGGATTACCGCGAAGACCTGAAGCTCAACCAATAGCATGTTCAACCGTTTAGTTATCGTTAACGCCAGGTCCATCGGTCATCACACGGTCAACGGCGTGTGGCGGCTCGGTTACGCCAGCCGCTTCTTTGCGTTGATACTGCTGCAGTCCGGAACCAGTTTCCGCCGTCTGGGGCTGATCATCCGCGAGCTCTACTTTACCGGCGTGCTGTCGCTGATCATTGTTCTGGTATCGGGCCTGTTCGTGGGCATGGTGCTCGGGCTGCAGGGCTACCAGACGTTGCAGACCTATGGCTCGGAGTCTGCGCTCGGGGTGCTGGTCGCCTTGTCGCTGGTACGCGAACTGGGTCCGGTAATCTCGGCATTGTTGTTCGCGAGCCGGGCCGGATCGGCCATGACGGCCGAGATCGGCCTGATGAAGGCCACCGAACAGCTCTCGGCGATGGAAATGATGGCGGTGGACCCTATTGCTAGGGTGGTGGCGCCGCGCTTCTGGGCGGGGGTTATTTCGATGCCGCTGCTGAGCGCGATGTTCAGTGCCATGGGCGTATTCGGCGGCTACCTTGTTGGGGTGGTGTTGATCGGCGTCGACGAAGGTTCGTTCTGGTCGCAGATGCAGAGCGCGGTTGATTTCCGGGAGGACATCGTCAACGGCGTCATCAAGAGTTTCGTGTTCGGAGTTGCCGTGACCTGGATCGCCCTTTTCGAGGGCTACGATGCGCCGCCGACCGCGGAAGGCGTGTCGGGCGCGACCACGCGTACCGTGGTGACGTCTTCGTTGGTCATCCTGGGTTTGGATTTCGTGTTGACCGCATTCATGTTTCGGGGGGTGTGATGGAACGCTCGATGCTCGACCTGTGGGTGGGACTGTTCGTTTGCGCCGGCATCGGCGCTCTGCTGATTCTGGCGCTCAAGGTTGGAAACATGAGCGGTATCAGCGTAGCCGATACTTACAAGGTATACGCCGAGTTCGACAATATCGGCGGCCTCAAGCCGCGCGCCCCGGTGAAAAGTGCGGGTGTAGTGGTCGGCCGGGTAGAAGGATTTTCCCTCGATACACGGACCTTTCGCGCCAATGTTGCACTGCGAATCGACAAGCGTTATCCATTTCCGAGGGACTCATCGGCGTCCATACTGACCGCAGGCCTGCTCGGCGAGCAATATATCGGCATGGATGGCGGGGGGGATGAGCAAAATCTCAAGGATGGCGACCGCCTGAAGATCACGCAGTCGGCGATCGTGCTGGAAAAATTGATCGGCCAGTTCCTTTACGGTAAAGCTGCCGAAACCGGCGCCGGCAAATAATGATAAATCCGGATTCAACCAGGACAATACTCATGCGAAGAGGAAGCAAGGAAGTGATCGGACGATGGTTTATCGCGCTATTGATGGTGTGTTCAATCGCCACCCTCGCGCGGGCCGAGGAAGTTTCGCCGGATGTGCTGGTGCGCAAGACGACCGAAGAAGTGTTGAAGGTCGTGCGCAGCGACAAAGACATAAAGGGCGGCAATGTGGCAAGAATAGTGCAGTTGATCGAGGAAAAAGTTGCACCGCATTTTAATTTCGAGCGCATGACGCGCCTCGCCGTAGGCCGAGCTTGGCGCGAAGCGTCAGCTGCGCAGCGCGAAGCGCTGATCAATGAATTTCGCACGCTACTGGTGCGCTCCTATTCTGCTGCGTTCACTGCCTATACCGGGATTGATGTCGAATACCGGCCGTTCAAGACGAATCCCGGGGATACTGACGCAACTGTGCAGACGCTGATTAAGTTGCCCGGAGGCGCTCAGCCCATTGGGGTGGACTACGATATGGGCAATGCAGCGGGAGGCTGGAAGGTCTACGACGTACGCGTGGGCGGCGCCAGCCTGATCATCAACTATCGCAATCTGTTCGCCCAGGAGATCCAGAACGGCGGAATCGACGGACTGATCAAGAGTCTGGTCGATAAAAACAGCGCCAAAACACAACCGGCGTCCAACAAATGATCGTCAAGCAGGGAAATCGTTATCTGATCGATGGGCCGGTCACGCTCGACAACGTCGGGGCCTTGATCGCAGAAGGCACGGCTTTCGATGGCGACAGGGTGATCGTCGACCTCGCAGGGGTGACACGCGCCGATTCGTCAGGTTTGAGCCTGCTGCTGGAATGGACCCGGCGGTTTAGCGGCAGCGGCAGGCAGATCGCTTTTGCGAACTTGAGCGATAATTTGCGGAGCTTGGCGGATCTTTACGGCGTCGCCGACCTGATTCCGCTTGAGGTCGACTAGCTTTTTACCATTAAACCGACGACCCCCCCTTTTTGCCGTGCAACCCGCCATCGAGATACGCGGGGTCTCCAAGGCCTATGGCAGCGTGCGTGCGCTCGCCGACATCGATCTCGCCATCCCCGAAGGCGAATTTTTTGCGCTGCTCGGCCCCAATGGCGCGGGCAAGACCACGCTGATCAGTATTCTCGCCGGCCTGGCTCGCGCGGACGCCGGCAGTCTCAAGGTGATGGGTCACGACGTCGTGGCCGATTACCGTGCTGCGCGGCGCTGCCTCGGGGTAGTGCCGCAGGAACTCGTGTTCGACCCTTTTTTCACGGTGCGCGAGACTCTGCAGTTCCAGTCCGGCTATTTCGGACTTGGCCGCAATGAGGACTGGATCGACGAGGTCATGGCCCGGCTTGATCTGACGAATCGCGCCGATTTCAACATGCGCGCATTGTCGGGTGGTATGAAAAGGCGGGTTCTGGTGGCCCAGGCGCTGGTGCACAAGCCGCCGGTTATCATTCTCGACGAGCCGACTGCGGGTGTGGATGTCGAGTTGCGCCAGGGATTGTGGCAATTCATCCGCCAGTTGAATGGCGATGGCCATACCATCGTGCTGACCACGCATTATCTCGACGAAGCAGAAGCGCTATGCAGCCGCGTTGGTATGCTCAAGCAGGGCAAACTGGTTGCGCTCGATTCCACGCATAATCTGCTCAAAAACTATTCCGGTGCCCATTTGCGCCTGAGGTTGGCGCACGGCTTACTGCCGGAGTCGCTCGTGCCAATGATCGCGCCAGCGCCATCTAACGGGGAATATCTGTTGGCCCTGCGGGACTATGGGGAGGTCGAAACCGTGCTCGGCGAACTCCGGAAAAACGGCCTGGTGGTGGCGTTCATGGAAGTGGAACAGCCCGATCTCGAGGAAGTCTTCGTAGCGATCATGCGTAAAGATTGAGCCATGCCCAAGTTCGCACCGATGGCCGGCTTTCCCACGCTTTTTCGCAAGGAGATCACGCGATTCTGGAAGGTCAGTTTCCAGACCATCCTGGCCCCTGTGCTCACGGCGTTGCTCTATCTGCTGATTTTTTCCCATGTGCTGGAAGAGCATGTGCAGGTTTATCCGGGCGTGCGCTATACCGCGTTCCTCGTGCCAGGGCTGGCGATGATGTCGCTACTGCAGAATTCCTTTGCCAACAGTTCTTCGAGCCTGATTCAATCGAAGATCACGGGCAACATCATTTTTGTGCTGCTGCCGCCGCTATCTCACTTTGAATTCTATTCAGCCTATGTGCTGGCCTCTGTGGTGCGCGGAGTCGCGGTCGGTTTCGGCGTATTTGCCGTTACCTCGATTTTTGTCCCCGTCCCCATGCAAAGCCCGCTCTGGGTGTTGTCGTTTGCGTTGTTGGGTTCGGGACTGCTGGGCACGCTTGGCATCGTCGCGGGCATTTGGGCGGATAAATTCGACCAGATTGCCGCTTTCCAGAACTTCATCATCATTCCGCTGACTTTTTTGTCGGGCGTGTTCTACTCGATACATTCCCTGCCGCCGTTCTGGCAGGAGGTTTCGCGCTTTAATCCTTTTTTCTACATGATCGATGGCTTTCGCTATGGCTTCTTCGGTGTGTCAGATGTTTCGCCCACGCTCAGTTTCGCGATTGTGGGCGGTTGCCTTTTGGCTTTATCATTCGCCACCTTGTCGCTACTCAAGCGCGGCTACAAGCTGCGCCATTGACGGATGTTGTTCTATGGTCACCCCCGAACAGGTCAAGTCCTACATTGAGCAGAACCTCACGTGCGATCACGTCGACGTGACCGGCGACGGCCATCATTTCGAAGCAGTGATCGTCAGTTCTGAGTTCCGGGGCAAGTCGCGTGTGCAGCAGCATCAGGTCGTCTATCGGGCGCTGGGGGATCGCATGCGCGAAGAGATTCACGCGTTATCAATGAAAACCTTCACGCCGGAAGACTGGACCGCTCACTAGCCGCAGGCGCCACGTGGACAAACTCGTCATCCAGGGCGGCGTGCCGCTGACCGGGGAAGTGCGCATTTCCGGGGCCAAGAATGCGGCGCTGCCCATTATTTGTGCCTCGCTCCTTACAGCCGGCACGCTCAGGCTGCAGAACGTACCCCACCTGCGCGATGTAACCACCATGCTCAACCTGCTGGCCCAGATGGGTGTGGAAGTCTCGCTCGACGAAAAGCTTGGAGTGGGCCTGACTGCCGCGAAACTCCACAATCTGTCGGCGTCCTATGAACTCGTCAAAACCATGCGCGCGTCGATACTGGTGCTCGGGCCCATGATTGCGCGTTTCGGCGAAGCGCGGGTGTCATTGCCGGGCGGCTGCGCGATCGGGCAGCGACCGGTTGATCTGCATATCAAGGGTTTGCAGGCGATGGGTGCGCAGATTGACATCGAGCAGGGCTACATTCTTGCCCGCGCGAGAAGGCTGAAGGGGGCTCACATCGTTTTGGACCTGGTGACGGTAACCGGTACCGAAAACCTGATAATGGCGGCGGTGTTGGCCGACGGGGTTACGGTTCTAGAAAACGCGGCACGCGAACCGGAAGTCATCGATCTCGCAGAATGTCTGAACGCGATGGGTGCCCGGGTTACGGGCGCTGGCAGCGACGTAATAACGATCGAGGGCGTCTCGGAGCTGCACGGCGCGGATCATCGGGTCATGCCGGACCGGATCGAGATCGGAACATTTCTCTGCGCCGCTGCGGCGACGGGCGGAGAAATCAAGCTAAAAGGCACGCGCGCGAACATCCTCGACGCAGTCATTGCCAAATTGGAGGAAGCCGGCGCGCAAGTCGAACAGGGCCACGACTGGATACGATTGTCTACAACTGGGGGTCTGAAGTCCGTGAGCTTGCGCACAGCACCGTATCCCGCCTTTCCGACCGATATGCAGGCACAGTTCATGGCGCTCAACACCGTAGGGCAAGGCACTGCCGTGGTGACCGAGACGATCTTCGAAAATCGTTTCATGCATGTGCAGGAATTGCGCCGGTTGGGGGCGAATATCGAAGTGGAGGGCAACGCAGCGATCGTCCACGGAGTCAGCGGTTTGCAAGGCGCCAACGTCATGGCTACTGACCTGCGCGCATCGGCGAGTCTGGTGCTCGCCGGGCTTGTAGCGAAAGGCCAGACACAGGTCGACCGGGTCTACCATCTCGACCGTGGCTACGAATGTATCGAAGAGAAGCTCAACCAGCTCGGGGCGCGCATCAAACGCGCCCACTAGAGGGCAACGACGGATTTTAAGAGGCATATGAGCATCAGAATCGCCCTGTCCAAGGGGCGTATATTCGAAGAAACTATTCCGCTGCTGAAGGCGGCCGGTATCGTCGCAGCCGAGGATCCGGAGACTTCGCGCAAGCTGATCATCCCGACCAATCGCAGCGACGTGAGTATCATCACTGTGCGGGCTTCCGATGTGCCAACTTATGTCCAGTACGGCGCCGCGGACATAGGCATAGCAGGCAAGGATGTGTTGCTCGAGCACGGCGGAACGGGGCTCTACCAGCCTCTCGATCTCGGCATAGCGAAATGCCGAATGATGGTGGCGGTGCCAGAGCAATTCGACTATGAAGCAGCGGTGCGTCAAGGGGCTCGATTGCGCGTCGCAACCAAATATCTGAGAACTGCTCGCGAGCACTTCGCGACAAAGCGTGTGCACGTTGACCTGATCAAACTTTATGGTTCCATGGAGCTCGCGCCTCTGGTCGGACTGGCTGATGCCATCGTCGATCTGGTTTCCAGCGGTAATACGCTGCGGGCAAACCAGTTGAAAGCAGTCGAGGAGATCATGCCCATCAGCGCACGGCTGATCGTCAACCAAGCCGCTCTCAAGCTCAAACGCCAGCAGATCCAGCCGGTAATCGACGCGTTTCGTGCCGCGACGCTCAAGGAACCGGCATGACCGGGATTGCACGCGTGTCTACCCGTGAATCGGGTTTTGAAGCCAAGCTCGCGAAGTTGCTGGCCGTCGAAAGCAACCAGAATGAGCGCATCGAGAGCACCGTCGAGGCGATCTTGCGGGATGTGCGCTCGCGCGGTGATGAAGCAGTTCTCGAATACACGAACAGGTTTGACCATCTCGAGGCTGAATCGGTGGCGGCGCTCGAAATTGCGCGGACCGATCTCGACCGAGCGCTCGCCGGCTTGTCCGCGGCCCGCCGGGATGCTCTCGAGCAAGCCGCCGCGCGCATTCGCGGCTATCACGAACGCCAGCCGCTGGCCTCCTGGCAATACACGGAATCCGATGGGACGACACTGGGGCAGAAAATCACAGCGCTGGATCGTGTTGGCGTGTATGTCCCGGGTGGAAAAGCCGCCTATCCGTCCACCGTATTGATGAACACGCTGCCGGCAAAAGTAGCGGGTGTGTCCGAAGTCATCATGGTGGTGCCGACGCCACGCGGACAACGTAACGAATTGGTACTGGCAGCGGCCGCTATCGCCGGGGTGGACCGGGTATTCACCATCGGGGGCGCACAGGCGGGGGCGGCACTCGCTTACGGCACCCAAACCATTGCGCAAGTGGACAAGATCGTCGGTCCCGGCAACGCCTATGTCGCTGCCGCGAAACGCCGCGTATTCGGCGTGGTTGGCATCGATATGGTGGCAGGACCCTCTGAAATCCTGGTGATCTGCGATGGCAGAACCGACCCGGATTGGATTGCGATGGATCTTTTTGCCCAAGCCGAGCATGACGAAATGGCGCAGGCGATCCTGCTTTGTCCAGATGCCGGCTTCATCGAAAAAGTCGCCGCCAGTATCGACCGCCAGATCAAGGAAATGCCGCGCGCAAGCGTAATCAGAACTTCGCTGGATGCGCGCGGTGCCTTGATCGAAACCCGCGACCTGGAGCAGGCATGCGAGATCGCAAATCGCATCGCACCGGAGCACCTGGAGCTGTCCGTCGAGGAGCCGCACGTATGGGCGGGGAAAATCCGCCATGCCGGTGCCGTATTCCTTGGCCGCTATACGTCCGAAGCCTTGGGCGACTACTGTGCCGGACCGAACCATGTCCTGCCGACCGCGCGCAGCGCGCGATTTTCGTCACCGCTGGGCGTTTACGATTTTCAGAAACGTACGAGTTTGATCGAAGTATCACCCGCGGGAGCGCGCAAGCTTGGGCTTATTGCAGCGGAATTGGCCGCCGGCGAGGGACTCTGCGCCCACGCAAAATCCGCACAATACCGG
>JANMYN010000220.1:0-8481 GCA_031382195.1 Betaproteobacteria bacterium | reverse complement strand
CGAAGAAAAGCTTCAGTTTCCGTTCAAGGCACGATGCGTCGCTTTACGGGCGATTTCGCCTCTCAAGAAAGGCGAGGAGGTGGAAGTAGTCGGGATGGCGAAGGAGGAAGACTGCCTGCACGAGATGTTCGTGCTGATCCGCTTCGCGGGCCCACAGCTCGGCGTGCCGCTCGTGCAGCTGGATCCGATCAAGCCGGACAAAATGACGCGCGCGGCCATAAACGCCTGGCGGTATTGGCTGACAATGGGCTACGCATTCTGAGGATCTGCACGCTCACGAGCGCGGTGGACAATTCAATAGCACGGGCACGAAGTGCGGGACTGCACAGGACAAAGAGGACCAATGAGCATCTCGCACGAGACTGTCGGGATAGAAGCCGACGACCGCGAATCGGGTAGTCCGGTGCTGCCGGCACTGCGCCAGTGCGCCGACTTTCGTGTAACTGTCATGCGCCTGCCGCTCGGCGACTACCGGGTGGATGGGCGATTCCTGTTCGAGCGCAAGACGTTGACGGACCTGGTGGCGGCGATCAAGGATGGCCGGCTGTTCCGGCAGGCACTGAAACTGTCCGCAACGACGCTGCGGCCAGCGATTATCCTCGAGGGCACCGGGCGGGAGCTTGCCGGGAGCGGCATGCGCTGGGAAGCCATTCAGGGCGCATTGGTGACGGTGGCCCTCTTTTGCGGCGTACCGCTGTTGCGCACACGCACACCGGAGGAGACCGTGCGCACCATGCTTTTCGCGGCGCGGCAGGGGCGCACGTTCGCCTCGGGAGCGGTGCCGCGCCGCGGCCGGCGACCACGCGGAAAGCGCGCCCGCCAGCTTTATATTCTGCAGGGGTTTCCAGGGATCGGGCCTGAGCGCGCGCACCGTCTGTTGGAGCGTTTCGGCAGCGTGGAAGCCATCATGCGGGCAGAGGTCGTGGACTTGTGCGCGGTGCCCGGCATCGGCGAGCGTATCGCCGGAGCACTGCGCTGGTCAGTGGAAGAGTCGCGCTGTACTTATCGTCCCGGCTGAGTGCGTCGCAATGGGCGGCGAGACGATTACGTCCGTAGCACTCGACTACCTCGCCGTGTCCGGCTCATCGAGACCCGCGATTTTCTGCCAGAACTGCCGTGGAGAAAAGATGGAAATGCCTTCGATTTCGCGAAGTTCGAGCAGTGCCTTGTCGCCTGTGACGAATGCATCCGCAGTGGCGGAAACGGCACAAGCGAGGATCGGCACATCAGTGGGATCAGGAACGGCTACGCCCAGTGGAACAGTCGCGGCGGGTATCTGCTCGAATTCGCTCAGTCTCGATTCCAGTTCGCGCCACAAATCTGCCGGAACACGAAATTTGACTGTCAGTACTCTGTGTAATTCCTCCAGCACCGGCGCACCAAGCAGCACAGAATGTCCGATCACGGCACGGTCCAGGAGGTCGCGACACAACCCGTGGCCCATCAATGCGCTGGCCAGAACATTAGTGTCGAAAAAGATCCTCAAGAAATATCTCGGAAGAAATCCTCATCGGTCAGGTAGCCCGCGGCCTCTGCGTAAGGCTGAAGCTTGTTGCGGACCTCGTCGAGTTGGCGTACGAAAATGTGACGGCGCAACAGTTCACGCGCGATTTCGCTTTTCGTCTTGTGTTGCGTTTTGGCGAGCCGGTTGAGTTCGCGTTCAAGTTTGTCGTCGAGACGTATTGTCAGGGTACCCATCACTAGCGCTCCAATTCAGACCGTAAGACACTGTAACACACCAGTTGTTCCACATTGAACGAGCGGGACCTTCACCCATGGACGAAAATCAGTCGGCTTGTGGCGGCGGGCGGTCTGTGCCCTCGGTGGCAAAAATGATTCAGGATTTGTCGCCAGCCATGGCAAGCATCAGTTCGTTCAGGCGTTTGACGAACGAGGCGGGATCATCGAGCTGCCCACCTTCGGCCAGCAGCGCCTGGTCGAACAGGATATGGCTCCAGTCGCCGAAGCGTGCCTCGTCGGTCTCATACTTCAGCCGCTGCACAAGCGGATGGTGCGGATTGATTTCCAGGATGGGTTTGCTGCCCGGCACCTTCTGACCCGCGGCCTTGAGCATGCGCTCCAGGTTGGCGCTCATGCCGTGTTCGTCCGCGACCAGACAGGCAGGTGACAACGTCAGCCTGAACGTTGCCCGCACCTGCTTCACCTGTTCGCCCAGGCTCTTGCCGATTTTTTCGACCAGCTCCTTGTACTCGCCGGCTTGCTTCTCTTGCTCCTTCTTGTCCTCGTCGGCGAGCTTGCCAAGATCGAGATTGCCCTTGGCGACCGACGCCAGCGGCTTGCCGTCGAATTCGGTCAGGTTCGAGCCCACCCACTCGTCCACGCGATCCGAGAGCAGCAGCACTTCGATGCCCTTTTTGCGGAAGATCTCCAGGTGCGGACTGTTCTTTGCCGCGGCAAAACTGTCCGCGGTGATGTAATAGATTTTCTCCTGGCCGTCCTTCATGCGCGCCACGTAATCCGCCAGCCCGACGCCTTGCTCGTCGCTATCGGCATGGGTGGATGCGAAGCGCAGTAGTTTGGCGATGCGATCCTTGTTTGACCAGTCTTCGCCGACACCTTCCTTGAGCGCGCGCCCGAATTCCTTCCAGAAACCCGTGTACTTTTCCTTATGGTTCTGCGCCAGGTCCTCGAGCAGGCCCAGCACCTTGTTGACGCATCCCTTGCGGATGGTCTCGACGTCCTTGGATTCCTGGAGAATTTCGCGCGACACGTTGAGCGGCAGGTCGCTGGAGTCCACCACGCCGCGTACGAAGCGCAGGTAGGTGGGCAGCAATTGTTCGGCATCGTCCATGATGAACACGCGCCGCTCGTACAGCTTGACGCCGTGGCGATGCTCGCGGTCCCAGAGATCGAACGGCGCACGCGCAGGTAGGTAAAGAAGCTGGGTGTATTCGGACTTGCCTTCGACTTTCGCATGCACCCACGTCAGGGGCGCGTCGAAGTCATGGCCGACGTGCTTGTAGAACTCGCGGTATTGCTCTTCGGTAATCTCCGACTTGGGCCGCGCCCACAACGCCGACGCCTGGTTGACTTTTTCCAGCTCGTCCCGGGTGACGTGCTCGCCCTTGTCCTTGTCCCATTCCTGCTTGTTCATCAGGATCGGCAGCGAGATATGGTCGGAGTACTTGCGGATGATCGACTGCAGACGGAATCCTTCCAGCAATTCGTTTTCGCCTTCGCGCAAATGCAGGGTGACCTCGGTCCCCCGGTCCGGCTTCTCTGCGGTTTCGATGGTGTAGTCGCCCTGCCCGCCTGATTCCCAGCGCACGCCATGCTCCTTGCCCAGCCCGGCGCGCCGCGTGACCAGCGTGACCTTGTCGGCGACGATGAACGAAGAGTAGAAACCCACGCCGAACTGGCCGATCAGCGTGGCATCCTTGGCCTGGTCGCCGGTGAGCCGCCCAAAGAACTCGCGGGTACCAGACTTGGCAATGGTGCCGATGTTGTCGATAACCTCCTGGCGCGACATGCCGATGCCGTTGTCAGACACGGTGACAGTGCGCGCCGCTCTGTCGAAGGAGACGCGGATCTTGAGATCGGCATCGTCTTCGAAAAGCGCGGAATCGGTCAACGCCTCGAAGCGCAGCTTGTCGCAGGCATCCGACGCATTCGAAATGAGTTCCCGCAGGAATATCTCCTTGTTGCTGTACAAGGAGTGGATCATCAACTGCAACAGTTGCTTGACTTCGGTCTGGAAGCCCAGTGTCTCTTTGCTGGCGGCTTCGGCCATGGCATTGCTCTCCTTGAAAATTTTGTACTGGCTTGGTGAGATAAGGGCGCTATCTTATGCGTTCAAGGGCCGCGCTGGAACTCGGGAGCATCGCCCGGGGTCTGTGCGGCATCGCTGCCGGATTTACAAAAAGGAGTCAAAAGATGACGCATTTCACCGCCGCGCTGGTCCTGGCCGGCGCTTTCGCTGCGGGCGCGGCGGCGGCGGCTCCGCCGATCGAGCGCATCAAGCTGCCTCCCGGCTTCAAGATAGCGCTCTACTCCGATAAGGTCGAGGACGCCCGCTCGCTGACCGTGGGTGACAAGGGAACCGTATTCGTCGGCACGCGCTCGGCGGGTTCGGTCTACGCGTTGGTGGATTCCGACGGCAACGGCCAAGCCAACGAAGTCTTCACTATCGCCGAGGGGCTGAATGCGCCGAACGGCGTGGCGTTCCGCGACGGTGCGCTGTACGTCGCCGAAATCGGCCGTATCCTGCGCTTCGATAATATCGAGGCCAATCTCAGGAATCCGCCAAAACCCGTCGTCGTCTTCGACAAGCTGCCCAGGGACGGCCATCATGGCTGGAAATTTATTGCTTTCGGCCCGGACGGCTGGCTCTACGTACCGGTCGGCGCACCCTGCAACATCTGCGAAGCGAATCCCGACGTGTACGCCGCGATTCATCGCATAAAGCCGGATGGCAGCCAGCATGAAGTGTTCGCCCGCGGCATCCGCAACACGGTCGGTTTCGACTGGGACCCCGACACCAAAGAGCTGTGGTTCAACGATCATGGCCGCGACATGATGGGCGACGACATGCCGTCCTGCGAACTCAATCACGCACCCAAAGCCGGGATGCATTTCGGCTTTCCGTATTGCCACCAGGGCGACGCCCCCGATCCGGAATTCGGGGCGAAGCGCAAATGCAGCGAATTCACGCCGCCGGCTTTGAAACTAGGCGGCCATGTCGCCCCGGACGGGCTGCGCTTTTACACCGGCACGATGTTTCCCGCGCAATACCTGAACCGGATATTCATCGCGCAGCACGGCTCCTGGAACCGCAGTCGCAAAAGCGGTTACCGGGTGATGATGGTCACCCTGAAAGACGACCGCAGGACCGTGGCCAGGTACGAGGAATTTGCCACCGGGTGGATGGAGAACGAACGGGCCTGGGGACGCCCCGTGGACGTGCTGGCCATGCCGGATGGATCGTTACTGATTTCCGACGACACCGCCAACGCCGTTTACCGCATCACTTACTCGAAGTAGATTGCGACTGGTTCGCGTCGTCATCGACTGGATTCATCATCGCGGCGGCCAGAAGCCGTTTCACGGCATCGCCTTCGATCAGGCTCTTGAGTTTGAGGTAGTCGATCTTTCCCGACGCCAGCAGCGGCAGTTCCTTCAGCGGCACCAGGCGGCGGGCGACCGAGAGATCGTGCGTACCCAGCTGTTTTGCCGCCTCCAGCAGGCGACCGCGCGTAAGCCGGGGATCGGTGGTGAACAAGACCGTGGTCTCGCCGCCGAAATCCTGCACGTTAAGCACTGCCGAATGATGAAATTCCGGCGAAGCTTCGCGGGCGACATGCTCAATCATGTCAAGGGACACCATCTCGCCGGCAATCTTGGCGAATCGTTTGACGCGCCCGGAAATCGATACCAATCCGTCGTGATCGATATCGACGACATCGCCGGTGTCGTACCACCCTTCGCCAACCGAGGACTTCGGCGCTTCGATTACCCCCGGATTCTGATAGCGGTAATAGCCGAGCATCAGATTTGGTCCGCGCACATGCAGCACGCCGCCTTTGCCGATGCCGTCCACCGGTTCGATCTGATGTTCAACGCCGGGCAGGAAGCTGCCGACCGAACCGCGGCGGAAGGCCGCCGGCGTGGCCAAAGAGATTACCGGTGCGCATTCGGTCGAGCCGTATCCTTCCATGATGCGCACGCCGAATTTTTCCATCCACATCCGCGCCACCTCCGGCGAGAGTTTTTCGCCGCCCGAAATCACGTGGCGCAACCGGCTGAAATCCATCGGGTTGGCGTAGCGTGCGTAGAACGAGAGGAAAGTGCTGGTACCGAACAGGATCGTACAATCGCGCTTGTAAGCAGTTTCGGGAATGGCGCGGTAGCGCAGCGGTGAAATAAAGAGGTTGACGCGCGTGCCAGTGATCAGCGGCAACATCACCCCGGCGGTAAAGCTGTAGGCGTGATAGAGCGGCAGAGGATTGAGCACTTTGTCCGCAGGCGAAAAGTCGAACACCGCGCGGATCTGCGCCACATTGGCGACGACAGCGCGATGCGACAGTACCACCCCCTTGGGTCGATCCTCGGAACCGGACGTAAACAGGACGACTGCGGGGTCCAGCGTCGATTGTCTGGCAATGACCAGTCGCGGCAATCGCAGCGCGAATGCGAGCAGCCAGAGTTTGTCGGCAAAGCCGAACTGACTGCGCAAATCCTCGAGGTAGATAATGCTGCAGCCCGGCAATGCTTCCAGCAATGGCTGCAAGTGCCCCTGCTCGATGAACCGCCGCGACGTGATTACGGTGCGCACGCCTGCGGCGACGCGGGCACTTTCGACTGCCAGCGGGCCGGCCGAGTAATTGAAGATCGCGGGTACCCGCCGCGTCGCCGACAACGCCATCACCACGGCGACGGCACTGACCACATTCGGCAGCAATACTCCGACGATTTCGCGGTCGACAGTGCACCGCCGTAACAGGCGCGACAGCGCCAGGCTCATGCGCAGGATGTCGCCGTAGCTATAGGGCTTGTCGCCCTGGTCTTCCATGAGCAGCGCTTTGCGGCCGTGCGCCGAAACGGCATCCAGGAAGCATTCGAACAGGGGCTTGCAGGCATGCGATTGCACCGCCATGGTCTGCATGACCGCGGCGAGCCGGCGGGTGGCAAAGGCACGCCGCCGTCGCGCGCTGCCGGCGGCACCGCCGTCAATGCGCGTCGGTGAAAATACCCGCAGCGTAATCGCCGGCAGCCACCGCCTCAGCCACGATGCCGACCCGGAGCGGCTAAACCATTGCCCCGCACCTTCAACGTGCACCGGCAGCACGCTGGCACCGCTCTTCAGGGCGATCAGCGCCGGCACCGGGTAAATCTTCATCACGGCGCCGTTATCGACAATGCGGCCTTCCGGGAAAACCACCAGCGGGCGCCCCGAGCGCAGCAGCCGCAGCGCCCGCTTCATGCTCAGAGGATTGTTGAGATCCAGAACCTCGTGATGAACATACTTCAACAACCAGCGCGCGAACCGGCTCGCAGTTTCATCCGGTGGCACGATGACGACCGGGTCGCGCGGCAGGAACAGGGCCAGCACGATGGCATCAAGGCGGGAATGATGATTGGCGACGATCAGGAGGCGGTCGGCGTGCTCGAATGGCGTCAGGTCACCGAGGACGCGGATGCGAAACAGCAAACGCAGCAGCAGGCGGATGGAAAAGGACATTTCTAGCAGGCGAGCCGTCAGTTGGTCTGGTTATGGCGTCAGGGTCGAGCCGCCATCCACAACGCAAATAGAATCCATGACTTGGATGCTTATATTAAATCACTTACATAGATGTCATGGGAATCTTTACGAAAACAATTTTGTGGAGTTTTTGTCGTTTTAGAGTGACAAGTTAATCCAACACATTGACTACAAAGCTGAAAAAGCAAATCTATCAAAGTGTTAGATTTGCTTTTACGTCTCCAGTTCGACTAGAGTTCAGATAGATACCGCTCTTGGGGGAAGTGAACAAGCGGCCTCTGTATCGTCCTCAAACTATTCGCACAGGGAGAATTAAAATGGACATGCGTATCCCGCAGGAAATGCTCGTTCCTGCACCTTTAGGCGGTCAGCGCGCCGCGCCATCAACCGAGTACTTTTTCTCGGAGCAACTCTCCGCGCTCTACGACAGGGATCAGCATGCCATGTGGCTTAGATGGAATCCGCGGCCGCGACCGAACTTCAATCCGGAATTGCTGCAGGATCTTGACCGCTACTGCCAGTTCATGACACACAGCGGCGGCACGGTCGAGTCCCAGGGCGCGCGCGCGCCCCTGGAATACTCGGTACTGGCCTCCAAAGTACCGGGGGTCTTCAATCTCGGCGGTGACCTGAGCCTGTTCACGCGCCTGATCGATGCCCATGACCGCAACGCACTGCTGGGCTACGGTCGCGCCTGCGTCGACGTCCTGTACCGCAACTACATCGGCCATGGGCTGCCAATTACGACAATTTCGCTGGTCCAGGGCGAGTGTCTCGGCGGGGGCTTCGAAGCGGCCCTGTCTTCGGACGTGATCATCGCCGAGCGCCAATCCCGTTTCGGCTTTCCCGAGATCCTGTTCAACATGTTTCCTGGCATGGGCGCCTATTCCTTCCTGGAACGCAAAGTCGGCAAACGGGCGACCGAAGATCTGATTTGCAGTGGCAGACTCTACGGTGCCGATGATATGCTGGCCATGGGTGTAGTGGATCTGGTGGTCGATCAGGGTCGCGGCGAGACTGAGGTGGCGAATTTCATCAAGTCGCGCGGCCGGCACCGTAATGCCATGGCCGGAATCTCGGCGGCACGGCGCCAGGTCCACAAGCTGGATTACGAGGAGCTGTTGGGTGGGGTCGAGATCTGGGTTGACACCGCCCTCGGCCTGAGCGGTCGCGACCTCAAGCTCATGCAGCGCTTGGTTTCACGTCAGACCCTGCGCCCAACGGCTCGTCAAGACGACAGCGGCATGGCCAAGCATCTGCAC
>JANMYN010000189.1:0-6738 GCA_031382195.1 Betaproteobacteria bacterium | reverse complement strand
GCTGCCCGACTAAAAGGGTACTCCTAGCTTCGCACGGGTATTCGCTGGGTACTGGGCTAGACGGGCACTCCGACCTGCTGCGCGCGTAGGGTATTCGCCCATAAGTGCGGAGTGCCGGTTTTTCTTTTCCGGGTGCGCCCGGCAATAGCGGCGGATCTCGCCCAATAGCCCACCGGAGATCCGTTTTTTGCGGCCCGTTCAGAGCCGAACCCCGCAGGCCGAAAGGGCGTTGTCGCAACTGCTGATGTCAGTCGGGAGGAGGCGTCGCCTCGACAAGCGGAATTAAATTAATCAGGAATGTCGCGGATTTCTCGGATTCCGGAAAATAACAATCCTGCTGCGCGCAGTGGCGCAGCAGGATATCTGGAATCAAGGCGAAATTATTTGATACCGAGTATTGCCATGGCCTTGGCCAGGGTGTCCACCGATTCCTGGTGCTTCCCGGCTTTGTGCAGGACCTCGCCTTCGGCGCGCAATTTCTTGACTTCGGACATTTGCGCTTGCGAAATATTCGGTTTCTTGGCCAGGGCCTCGTCGATCTTCTTCATGTCCATCGGACAGTGCATTGCGAAGGCGGTCCCGGCGATGGCAAACATCGCGGCGGCTATCAGCGTACGAAATTTCATGCTTCTCTCCTGTTCTGTTGGACGGCTTTCGGCCGTAATTGCAAAAGACGGCGTCGTTGCGATGCCGTTACCTGGTACGGAGAAAATTGTATACCTCGCCGGGGTAAAATAACCACTATTCTGCAACCTGCTGCGCGCTTCGTGTCTCAATCAGGCAACGTCAAATATTCGCAATATAGCCGAGACTGGCTTGCGGAGCGGCTGGGTGGCTATGCCAGCCCGCAGGAAGAAGCGAGTTTTCCGCTCTACATCCACCCGCCGGAGCACAACCCCGTGCCGGCGGCCGTGCTGGTACCTATCGTAAATCAGCCCGGTGGCCTGACGCTGCTGTTTACCCAGCGCACCGCGCATCTGCACGATCACGCCGGCCAGATCAGCTTTCCCGGTGGCCGAGTGGACGAAGGCGATGTTGATCGCGCTGCCACCGCGCTGAGGGAGGCGGAGGAAGAAACAGGTTTGAGCCGGTCGCGCGTGGAAATTATCGGCCGGCTTCCGGATTACGACATCCCCACAGGATTTCGCGTGACACCGGTTGTCGGCTGGGTGGAACCCCCGTTCGAACTGAGACCCGATCCTTTTGAAGTGGCCGATGTCTTTGAGGTGCCCCTTGAGTTTTTTCTGGACCCCGCCAACCATCGGCGTCACAGCGATGTGCGCAACGGACTCACGCGCCATTACTATTCGATGGCGTACGGCGAACGCAACATCTGGGGCGCTACGGCGGGAATGCTATTCAGCCTTTACCGGATTCTGACCGCGGGACCCGAGGGATGAGCAGGGAGAAAATCCCGGTAACGGCTGCGGTACGCGAATTGCGCGCCGGCCAAGTCGAGTTTACCGATCATCTTTACGAGTACGAGGAAAAGGGCGGTACCGCGGTATCGGCGCGAGAACTCGGCGTGCCCGAGCGCGCCGTTGTAAAGACGCTGGTCATGGAAGACAACGACAGGAATCCCCTCATTGTTCTGATGCACGGTGACCTGAAGGTTTCCACCAAGGAGCTGGCGAGAATTATCGGCGTCAAGACCATCGCCCCTTGCAATCCCGACACCGCGAACCGACATTCCGGTTACCTGGTCGGCGGCACCTCGCCTTTCGGCACGCGCAAGAAAATGCCCGTGTATATGGAAGAAACCATCCTGGAGCTGCCGAAGATCTATATCAATGGCGGCAGGCGCGGCTACCTGGTCGGCATTGTGCCGCAGGAGGTAGTAAGGGTACTTGCGCCGAAGATGGTGAAAGTGGGAATAAAAGAAACGTGAATGTCGTGAATGCCGTGAATGTCGAGCTTCGCAAATGCGAGAACAAACCCCTGACAACACGGATGACGGGGCCGTTGACTGATTTACGGCGGGCGATTCCCCCAGGGTTGTTACGACATTCACGGCATTCACGATATTCACGACATTCACGGCCGTCCAATGATTGAACTCACCGCCCTCCTCATCTTCCTCGCCGCCGGCTGGTTCTGGCTGGACAGTCTGCGCGCGCGCGATTTCGCGCTCGATGGCGCCCGCAAAGCCTGTGAATCCGAAGGGGTACAACTGCTCGACTGGACGGTCGCCATGAAGCGCATCCGGCTCGGACGCGACGACGAAGGCCGCCGGGGCTTCCAACGCACCTACGAATTTGAATTCAGCGACACCGGCAACAACCGCATCGGAGGTTCCATAACGGTGATTGGCCGGCAGTTGCTGGCCCTCAATCTCCCGGTCATTGCAGCGCCGCCCTCCAGCGTCATCCGGCTGCACTGAGAACAGGGTTGCAACGGGCATCGTGAAGGCATTGCTGGCTCTGCGAAAAGCCTTGTGGCATCATGGCTTTAACAATGGACGGCAAGGAGGCGTATGAGCAACGAACCACCCGCGCAGGACATCGTAATGCTGCGCGCGGAAATCGAAATGCTGATGAGCGAACGGCAAGCACTTCTGCGCGCCACAGGTGCCGCTGCGGTATTTGTAGCCAATCTCGACAGTGAATCGTTGCCCGAAGATACGTACGCGGTCGCGGATATTCTCGCCCACGCGCTAAATGACCTGTCCGAAGATACTCTGCGCGATGCCCTCGAACTGGTCCAGCCGAGCATTGAATCGGCGCGGGCAGAACAGAAAGAGAAATAATATCGACACGCGGTCCGCCCCATCCGGGCGGATTCCAAGTTGGATAATTCATCCTCGTCCCCAGTCAAGGTCGGCCTGATTCTGACGGGCGGCGGCGCACGCGCCGCATACCAGGTCGGCGTCCTGCAGGCGATCGCGGAAATGCTGCCGCGCGGCTGCGCCAATCCTTTCCCGATCATCTGCGGAACATCTGCGGGCGCCATCAATGCCGCGGCCCTGGCGGCGGGATCGGGGAATTTTCATCGTGCGGTGGGCCGCATGCTTCAGGTGTGGAAGAACTTCCACGTCCATCATGTCTACCGATCCGATGTCGTCGGCGTATTCGGTCAGGGATTGAAGTGGTTGCTGTCGCTCGTGGTCGGTGGCCTGGCCAGGAACAACCCGGTTTCGCTGCTGGACAACTCGCCGCTCGCACGCCTGCTCAGCAGATACGTGGAGTTCGGCAGCATCAGGCAGAGCATAGACGCCGGCGCGCTGTATGCTCTCTCGGTGACCGCTTCGGGTTACAGCTCGGGCCAGTCGGTCAGTTTCTTCGAGGCCGCGCCGGGTGCGGAAGGGTGGAAGCGGGCGCGCAGGATCGGGGTGTCCACGGCCATCGATCTCGACCATCTGATGGCATCGAGTGCGCTGCCGTTCATCTTCCCAGCCATGAGAATTCATAGGGAATATTTCGGTGACGGCTCCATGCGCCAGGTTGCGCCGATCAGCCCGGCGCTACACCTCGGCGCCGACCGTGTCCTGGTGATCGGGGTGGGGCGCGGTATCGATACAGCCCAACCCGAACGCGAAAAAGTAATGAACTACCCGACGCTCGCGCAAATAGCCGGCCACGCACTCAACAGCATCTTCCTCGACGGGCTGGAGCTGGACATCGAGCGCATGCAGCGGATCAACAACACCGTGCGCATTATCTCGGCCGAGCAGCGCACGCAGCATCGGCTGTCGTTGCGCGAAGTGGACGTGCTGGTCATCTCCCCGAGCGAGGAAATCGACAAAATCGCCGCCAAACACGCCCATTCGCTGCCGCGTACGGTCCGTTTCCTGATGCGCAACATCGGCGCCACACGGCGCGGGGGATCGACGCTGGTGAGCTACCTGCTTTTCGAGCGGCCTTTTTGCCGCGCACTGATCGCGCTGGGCTACAAGGATACGATGGCGAGGCGGGAGGAAGTCTTGCGTTTCATCGATGCAAGCAAAAGGAGGACTGAGGACTCAGGACTCAGGACTCAGTAAAAAGGCCCGCGGTCGCATCGGGGGGAGAGATTCTAATAAGATGTTTTTGACTTTCACTCAGCCCTGAGTCCTCAGTCCTGCTTTTAGGTCTACAGATCCATGCCCAGTATCTTGACCCGCACCCCGGGCCGACCAGTCCGGCAAGGTATGGGACACCAGATCGGGATGGGGGACCCACCCAGTGCGGGCCCTCATCAAGGCTGTCGAACTAGCCGTTGGCGTTGATCCTGCCGATGCGTGGACGCAGGAAAGTATGATGGCTGTGCTCCCCGATGCGAACTTTCCCTTGCAGCGCGACGAACTCCGAGCGGGGCATCGCGCGCTGGGCCTCCAATCCACTAGCACAGTGATTCTGCGACGATTTCGCCTCAACGGGCTAACTATACATCCGCTACTACATCCCCGATCTAGATTGTCCCAAGTCGGTGCCATTGCACCGCAATATGCACGGCATACGTGCGAATCCCTGGGCGCCTCCTCCATGTGCGCCGCGCAGCAATTTCGCGCATATTTCCTCGGAACAAACCGCGATGCCTGCCGTGAATGTATTGCAATTCATGCAGGATGCAGCGATTTTTAGGAGGGTTCGTAAGGCCGGAATAATTTCAGTTGCGCGATTGGCCCAGATTTTGCAATATGAGTCGTCGGGTTTGTCGACTTGGTTTTCCCGATTACCGAGAAATTCGTTAAGGACAACATGGTCTGACCGCAACAAGGATGTCGCCGTCAGAACAAGTATAGTGGAAGCCCGCCGGACGGATTGCACTCGCCCTGTGGGTTTTTTTTCGCCGTCGCCGAACGGCTGCACACCTCAAGGGGAAAGGGAAGACATGAAGTTCAACAGAAGACAGTTCATCAAGAGCGCAGCAGCAGTTACGACCGTCGCGGCATTGCCCGGTGCACCGTTCATCCGTTCAGCGGCTGCGGCGGATTCCATCAAGGTCGGCATCCTGCACTCGCTGACCGGCACCATCGCCATCGCCGAGGACTCGGTGGTGGATGCGGAAAAGCTCGCGATCGAAGAGATCAATGCTGCCGGCGGCGTGATGGGCAAGAAACTGGAAGTCGTCGTCGAAGACGGCGCCAGCGACTGGCCGACGTTCGCGGAAAAGGCGCGCAAGCTGCTGGAGAAAGACCAAGTGGCGGCAATCTTCGGCTGCTATACCTCCGCTTCGCGCAAAGCCGTGTTGCCGGTGATGGAGCGTTACAAGGGCCTGCTCTACTACCCGACTTATTACGAAGGCCTAGAGATGTCGGCAAACATCATGTACACGGCGCAGGAAGGCACGCAGTCCGCCATTGCCTCGCTCGACTGGCTGTACAAGAACAAGGGCAAGAGCTTCTACCTCATCGGCTCCGACTACATCTGGCCGCGCACCATGAACAAGCTCGCCAATCTGCACCTGAAGAAGATCGGAGCGAAGGTAGTCGGTGAAAGCTACTATCCGCTCGGCTCGATCGAGTTCGCTTCCGAAATCAACAAGATCAGGGCGGCAAAACCGGATGTAATCTGGAGTACTGTGGTGGGCGGTTCCAACGTGGCGTTCTACAAGCAACTGAACGCCGCCGGCATTACCGGCAAGAACCAGACTCTTTGCGCCATGGCGGTCTCGGAAGAGGAAGCTTCCGGTATCGGCCCCGAGAACCTCGAAGGCTTTATGTCGTGCATGGGCTATTTCCAGAGTCTGAAGAATCCGGCGAACGACAAGTTCGTCAAGGCGTTCAAGGCCAAATACGGCGCCAACCGCGTTGTCGGCGATACCATGGAATGCGGCTACATCTCGGTGTATTTGTGGAAACTTGCGGTCGAGAAGGCTCGCAGCATAGATGTGCCGAAAGTTGTCGCGGCTTCGTCCGAACTGGCGCTGGACGCTCCGGAGGGCAAGATCAAATTCCACAAGGCCAATCACCACCTGTGGAAGCATGCGCGCATCGGTACATTCAGGAAGGATGGTCAGATCGACATGATCTATGAGTCGCCGCTGATCGAGCCGAACCCGTTCGCCAAGATCTGAGCGCGTAATACGGCCTGTTTCGTCTGTGCTCCGCACCCGGAAGTGAAAAGCCGGGCGCGGAGCGCCGGCCGGATGCTTGACTGGTATTCAGGGGGGAATCGGTTCCCGAATGACTTTCGAAATTTATCTGATGCAGGCCTTCAATGGCTTGAGTCTGTCCACCATCCTGGTGCTGATGGCGCTCGGCCTGGCCATCGTGTTCGGCCTTATGGGCGTCATCAACATGGCCCACGGCGAACTCATGGCCATGGGTGCGTACTCGACGTACGCAACCGCGCTGTTGTTCGAGAAATTCATGCCGGGCCTGATGGACATCTACTTCCTGGTCGGCATCGTGTTCGCTTTTACCGTGACTTTCGCATTCGGCTACGCGCTCGAACGCGGCCTGATCCGGTTCCTGTACAAGAGGCCGCTCGACACCATGCTGGCGACCTGGGGCCTGAGCCTGATCCTGCAGCAGGTGTTTCGCCACGTGTTCGGGCCCAAGGAAGTCGGCGTGCCGACGGTAAGCTGGCTGCAGGGCGCGTGGGCGCCGGCTGCGATTCCCGGCGCGTCGTTTCCGCTGAGCCGCATCTTCATCATTGCGCTCGCGCTGCTGGTTTCGTTCGGCGTGTACCTGTTGCTGTTCCGCACGCGCTGGGGACTGCGTATCCGCGCGGTAACCCAGAACCGTTCTATGGCCGGCGCCGCCGGCATCAATACCGAACGAGTCGACGCGCTGACATTCGCGCTCGGCTGCGGCCT
>JANMYN010000176.1:0-2019 GCA_031382195.1 Betaproteobacteria bacterium | reverse complement strand
CTCTGTGTTCTCTGTGGCAAAAAGTTTTTATGGCTGAGATACGCAACTACACCATGAATTTTGGCCCCCAGCACCCAGCGGCGCATGGGGTATTGCGGCTGGTGCTGGAGCTCGACGGCGAGGTGATTCAGCGCGCCGATCCACATATCGGCCTGCTGCATCGGGCAACCGAGAAGCTCGCGGAGTCCAAGACCTTCCTGCAGTCGGTGCCGTACATGGACCGGCTCGATTACGTCTCGATGATGTGCAACGAGCACGCCTACGTGATGGCCATCGAGAAGCTGCTCAAGATCGAGGTGCCGCTGCGCGCGCAATACATCCGCGTGATGTTCGACGAGATCACCCGCATCCTGAACCACCTGTTGTGGCTGGGCGCGCATGCGCTCGATATTGGCGCGATGACCGTATTCCTGTACTGCTTCCGCGAGCGCGAGGACCTGATGGACGTCTACGAGGCGGTATCAGGCGCGCGGTTGCATGCCGCCTACTATCGCCCCGGCGGCGTTTATCGCGACCATCCCGAGACGATGCCCCAGTACCTGGTGTCGAAAATCCACAATGAAAAGGCCGTGCGCGAGTTGAACGACAATCGCCGCGGCTCGCTGCTCGATTTCATCGAGGACTTCACCAATCGCTTCCCGCGCCATGTCGACGAGTACGAAACGCTGCTCACCGACAACCGTATCTGGAAGCAGCGCACGGTGGGCATCGGCGTGGTTTCCCCGGAGCGAGCGCTGGCGCTGGGCTTCACGGGCCCGATGCTGCGCGGTTCCGGTGTCGAATGGGATCTGCGCAAAAAACAGCCCTACGAAGTGTACGATCGCGTCGACTTCGACATCCCGGTGGGCGTCACCGGCGATTGCTACGACCGCTATCTCGTGCGCATCGAGGAGATGCGCCAGTCCAACGGAATCGTGAAACAGTGCATCGACTGGCTGCGCAAGAATCCCGGGCCGGTCATCATCGACGACCACAAGATCGCGCCGCCCTCGCGCGTGGACATGAAGATGAACATGGAAGAGCTGATCCATCATTTCAAGCTCTTTACCGAAGGCATGCACGTACCGGCGGGAGAGACCTACGCCGCGGTCGAGGCACCGAAGGGCGAGTTCGGCATCTATCTGGTGTCCGATGGCGCCAACAAGCCGTATCGCGTGAAGATCCGCGCGCCCGGATTCGCGCATCTCGCCGCGCTCGATGAGATGGCGCGCGGCCACATGATTGCGGACGTGGTTGCCATCATCGGCACACAGGACATCGTGTTCGGCGAGGTGGACCGGTGAACGCGCCCATGATGCTTTCCCCGGAATCGCTGGCCTGGATCGACAAGGCTATCGCCAAGTATCCCGCCGATCAGCGGCAATCGGCTGTCATGGCGGCGCTGACCATTGCGCAGAGCGAGAAGGGCTGGCTTTCCACCGAGACCATGGATTTCGTCGCGCAATATCTGGGTATGCCGCCGATCGCGGTGTACGAAGCGGCCAGCTTCTACGGCATGTACAACCTGCACCCGGTCGGGCGTAACAAGATCACGATCTGCACGAATCTGCCGTGCGCGCTGTCCGGCGCCGTGGCTGCCGCGGATCACCTGAAGAAGACACTCGGTATCGGCTTCAACGAGACGACGCCCGATGGGCACTTCACGCTGAAGGAAGGCGAATGCCTGGGTGCCTGCGGCGATGCGCCGGTGTGCCTGCACAACGACAAACACATGGTGTCGTTCATGACGCCCGACAAGCTCAATGCCTGGATAGAGGAACTGCGCACGTGAATGCGCCGACGCCGCCGTTTTCTCCTGACTTCTATGGACCCGACGCAGTCATCCTCAAGGGGCTGACCGGACACAACTGGCGGCTCAAGGACTACGAGGATCGAGGCGGCTACCGGGCATTGCGCAAAATTATCAACGAGAAAATCACACCCGAGCAAGTCATCGCCGAAATGAAGAAGTCTTCTCTGCGCGGCCGCGGCGGCGCCGGATTTCCCACCGGGCTCAAATGGAGCTTCATGCCGCGAGCG
>JANMYN010000148.1:0-5105 GCA_031382195.1 Betaproteobacteria bacterium | reverse complement strand
TTTGGTGGAGGGGGAAGGATTCGAACCTTCGAAGGCAGAGCCGTCAGATTTACAGTCTGATCCCTTTGACCGCTCGGGAACCCCTCCGAACGAAACCGCGGATTATCGATAAGAATCGAAGGCCTGTCAAACCTTTGCAGGCGAACAAGCCGCGCGGAAAGCATGGGAACGGTAACCGGCCAAGGGCGTCAGGCGCTCAAATCGCCGGATTGGAATAACGCAGGTGAATGGCGTCGATTTCCGCCAGGGCTTCGTCCGGCAAAGCAACCCCTGCGGCGTCGATGTTTTCTTCCAGCTGCGCCATTGTGGTTGCACCAATGATGGTACTTGCACAGAACCAGCGGCCGCGCACGAAGGCGATCGCCAATGTCGCCGCCGACAAATTCGCCTTCCTCGCCAGTTCCGCGTAGGCCGCGACCGCCGGCATTACGTTGGGTTTGTCATAGCGCTGCCCGAACGGAGGAAATCGGGTCAGGCGGGCGCCAGCTGGGCGGGCCCCGTTCAGATACTTTCCCGAAAGGTGGCCAAATCCGAGGGGACTGTACGCCAGCAACGGAATACCCTCGCGACGCGTGACTTCGGAAAGACCCGCTTCATAACTTCGGTTCAGCAGACTGTAGGCATTCTGGATCGATGCCACCATCGGCAGTCCCTTGGTGCGGGCAAGGCGCACGAACTCCAGGACACCCCAAGCCGACTCGTTGGAGAGTCCGATGTAGCGGATTTTTCCGGCCTTGACGAAACCTGCGAAAGCCTCGAGCTGCTCTTCGATCGACGCCGTGTCCCGCTCCTGACTTGGGTCATAGAAAATATTGCCAAACAGGGGCAAATACCGATCCGGCCAGTGAATCTGATAAAGATCCACGTAATCGGTCTGCAGCCGTCTGAGGCTGCCATCCAATGCCTGCTGGATGCTCTTTTTGCCGATCAAGCCCGGTCCGCCGCGCACCCAGCCGAATCCCCGTCCCTGCGCGGTAATCTTGGTCGCGATTATCACCTTGTCGCGCCGCTGCTGCTTCAGCCAACTGCCGAGATAGGCTTCGGTGCGGCCTTGCGTCTCGGCCTTTGGCGGCACCGGATACATCTCCGCCGCGTCCACAAAGTTGATGCCGCGCGAGATCGCGTAATCGAGTTGCTGGTGCGCGTCACGCTCGCTGTTCTGCTCTCCCCAGGTCATGGTACCGAGGCAGATTTCCGATACGCGAAGATCGCTCGATCCAAGCTTGTTGTATTTCATGCGCAATCTCTCCTGTTCGCGATCGCCTGAGGTTCAGTCAGATCGCAACATTCATCCTTCGTCCTGGACTTCGCGCAGCGCAACGATCAACTCGATTTCCACCGCCGCGTTTCGCGGCAGTTCAGCCACGCCGATCGCGCTGCGGGCATGTCTGCCTGCCTCCCCGAACACCTGGACCAGCAGTTCCGAAGCGGCGTCGATGACCTTGGGTTGTTGATTGAAATCCGGCGCCGACGCAACGAACCCGGTGACTTTCAGGATCTTGTCGACTCGATCGAGCGATCCCAGGGCCTGATTCAGACAGGCCAGTCCTTGCAGGATGCACAGCCGGGCGGCCTCTCTGGCCTGCTCCAGGTCGACATCACCTCCGACTTTGCCTGTAATGAGAGATTCGCCCCGGCGAGGTAACTGCCCGCTGACAAAAGCCAGGCGTTCGTGGATGGTCACCGGAACATATTGAAAGGCGGGCGTCGCAGCAACCGGCAATACGATGCCGAGTTCCATCAATTTTTTTTCGATCATCTGTAATCCTTCGCAAGGATCGACGTTGTCAATTGCCACCATGAAACGCGTATCTGCGAGGGTTCGATGCGCTGATGGCATCGCCCCCCCGTCCCTCACTGAACCTGACCCGCGGAGTCCTTCAGGCAAGCTTGATGAGCTGCTTGCCGAGATTCAGTCCTTTCAACATGCCGATGAACGCCGCCGGGGCGCTCGCGAGTCCATGGGCAATGGTCTCATGGTAGGTGAGCTTTCCGGCGATGAGCCAGCCCGAGAGATCGGCCAGTGCCTCGTCCCAGAGTTCGAGGTGCTCGGAAATGATGAAGCCCTGCAGCCTGACGCGGTTCACCAGCAATGATCGCAGATGCTGCACGCCGTGAGACGCGGTTTCATCGTACTCGGAAATGTAACCGCAGAAGGGGATCCGCGCGAAGGCATTGAGCAGCGGCAACACGGCATCCAATACCACGCCGCCGACATTCTCGAAATAAATGTCGATTCCGCCCGGGGTCGCCTCCCGCAACTTGCTTTCGAACGCGTCCGATTTGTAGTCGACGCAGGCGTCGAAGCCGAGCTCGTTCACCACATAGGCACACTTAACCGGGCCGCCGGCAATTCCGACCGTGCGACACCCCTTTAATCTGGCAATTTGTCCGACTACGCTCCCGACCGCACCAGAAGCGGCCGATACGACCACAGTTTCACCCGGTTTGGGTTCTCCGATCCTGAGTAAACCATACCAGGCGGTTACGCCGGGCATGCCGACAACACCCAGCGCTGTCGACAATGGAGCACCGCGGGTATCGACTTTGCGCAACGTACTTGCATCCGCGCTCGCATAGAGTTGCCATCCCGAACGGCTGCCGACAATGTCGCCCTGCTTGAACCGCGGATCCCTCGATTCGACCACTTCCCCGATGGTGCCGCCAACCATGACCTCGCCGAGTTGCATCGGTGGCGCGTAGGACTTGCCCTCGTTCATGCGCATCCGCATGTAAGGATCCAGCGAGAGGTAAAGGTTGCGCACCAATACCTCGCCTTCGTTTGGCGACGGCATTGCCGATTCGACAAAGCGGAAATTTTTTTCGGTGACCGGACCCTCCGGCCGGCTGGCGAGTACGACCTGCAGATTGTTCATCGATGTCAAAATGAAAACGGCACGGCGGTTTTCGCCGTGCCGGAGCAAGACTTGCTGCCTCCTATTTCAATACCATCGCCTGGAAGAAAGGCACGTAGGCCTGCAACATCACCAGGACGCCGACCAACGCGGCCAGCGATACGCTGTGCCAGAAAACGTAGCGCAGGATTATCCCTTCCTTCCCCTGCTGGTTGGTCGCCACCGAAGCAACGACGATGCTTTGCGCATCGATCATCTTGCCCATCACACCGCCGGAACTGTTTGCTGCCGCCATTAACGTCGGGTTCAGGCCCAGCTTGTTCGCAGTGATCACCTGCTGGCTGCCGAATAGCGCATTTGAGCCTGCGTCCGTCCCGGTCAGCGCGACACCGATCCATCCGATCATCGTGCCGAAGAACGGGTACAGCCAGCCGGTATTGGCGAACGCGAGGCCAAGGGTGCCATCCATCCCCGAGTAACGCGTCGTGTAGCCCAGAGCCAGCATCGCGAGGATCGTAAGCAGCGAATACTTCATCAGTCCGAAGGTCTCGACCCATGTTCTGAGCATCTCACGCGGCTTGAAACCCATGATAAAGCCGCCAATCAGCGCGGCAATCCAGATTCCCGTCCCGGTCGCCGAGATGATGCCCCACTTCCACACGGCGGGTTCGACACGTGCGACGGCAACCGCCGGTTCCACGCGCTGCACCAGGTTATGCAGGCCCGGAATCTGCCACTCCCAGTAAGTGATTCCCTTGAGGTTCAGGAATGCTTTGACCACGGGCAGGCCCCACAGGAACAAGATGACGGTCAGAATCACCCAGGGCGTCCACGCCTTGATCACCATGTCCCGGCTGTGTCCGTGATGTTCCTTCGCGGCTTCGGCCCTGGGCACGGTAATCCCGCTTCCGGAAGCATCCAGCATGACCGACTTCGGTTTCCAGTAGGCGAGGAACACGGCAAGGATAACCATCGAGATCATCGCACCGAGCATGTCCACCAGCCACGGGCCGTGGTAGTTCGAGATCAGGAATTGCGGAATCGCAAAAGACAGGCCCGCGACCAGAACCGCCGGCCAGACTTCCACCGTGCGGCGCCAGCCGCAGAACGTCAACACCAGCCAGATCGGGACGATCACGGAAAAGAAGGGGAGCTGCCGTCCCACCATGGCGGAAAGCGTGAAGAGATAGTCCGGATTTTCCGGCTGGGTGACCGAATGCAAAACGATGATGGGCGTTCCGAGTCCGCCGTACGCTACCGGCGCAGTATTGGCGATCAACGACAGGCCCGATGCAGCCAGCGGCGAGAAGCCCAGCCCGATCAGCATTGCACCGGTCACCGCAACCGGCGTCCCGCCCCCGGCGGCACCTTCGAAGAATGCGCCGAAGCAGAACGCGATCAGGACGAGCTGTAAACGCCTGTCGTTCGTAATGCCGCCGATGCTGTCCTGCAGAATCGTAAACAACCCGGCTTTCAGCGTCATCCGGTACAGGAAAATCAGATTGAAGATGATCCAGCAGATCGTGGTAGCAGCGAACAGCGCACCATAGAATCCGGCACGCAGCGTCAGTTCGCCAGGCATGCCTATGACGAACATCGCGATGATCACGGCCGCAACCAGGCCGGCGAGCGCGGCATAGTGGGCGCGAATTTGAAAGATCCCCAACCCGCCGAGCAACACAAGGACTGGAATGGCACAGACCAGCGTGGACAGGATGGTATTGCCGAGCGGATCGTAAACCTGAGACCAGATCATGACGTCTCCTCCCCTGATTAATTTTTTTATAGGTTGGATTGAATAGACGACGGTTTGTGTCCGTCCTCCAATCGCGGGCAAGTATAGTCGAATTATCGGGCGGATTTCGCCACTCAGCGTGTACTTCGCGGGTCCTTAGCTTTTTTCCGGATGGTGCAACGCATTGCGCCGCTGGAAACCATGAAATAGCGCCAATTTCTACGGTGATCTGCTGCAGTATGATGCCGGTTCCGATGCCGTTCGCCCGGCTGCGTGGTTGTCATTGGCGTGGATTATCCGAAGCCCGCGGTTGCGACCGGCATAAGCTTGAGCGGGATGGCTTGGGCGAAGGTCACCTCATCGCCACAGGCAAGCGAACCTACTCCATAGACTAAGCCCCGTGACGGTAGCCCGCGCAGATCACCGCTGCTCGCCGGAAAGCTCCCCGAGCGGCCGTTTGAAGGTGTAGCGATAGGGTTTCTTTACCAATTCTTCCGCAGCCCGATCGACGCTCC
>JANMYN010000129.1:0-3772 GCA_031382195.1 Betaproteobacteria bacterium | reverse complement strand
GCCATTGCCATCTGTCGCGGACGGGCTACGGTTCGAGATCTTTTTTTCGAATACATGTCCGATACCTTGATCTTGTAGTAATCCGCGACGATGCGCTGAATGTTGTCGACCGATACCTGACGCACTTGCACAGCCAGCAGATCTTTCAGTGCTTCCCGAGCGAGATCAAGAGAGACCTTCGCATTGGCGAATTTTGCATAGGCCAGTACGCGCTTCAGGCCACCTTCCAGTTCGCGTACATTCGACTGGATGTGATTGGCGATAAAAAATGCGACGTCCTCGGCGAGATTTACGCGGTCAGCCTCGGCTTTTTTCAGCAGGATGGCGACTCTCATTTCAAGTTCGGGAGGTTCGATGGCTACGGTCAGACCCCAGCCGAACCGCGAGATTAGTCTGTCTTCGATGCCCGCAATCTCTTTTGGATAAGTATCGCAGGTGATAATGACTTGCTTGTGGGCTTCGATCAGGGCATTGAACGCGTAGAAAAATTCCTCTTGTGTGCGGTTTTTCCCGTTAAAAAACTGGATGTCGTCAATCAATAGCAGATCGAGCGAGTGATAATACTTTTTGAATCCGTCAAAGGCCTTGTGTTGGTAGGCGCGAACAACATCAGAAACATATTGTTCAGCGTGTATGTAGCGTACATTGGCTGAAGGATTGAGTTCGATCAGCATATTGCCGATAGCCTGAATTAGGTGAGTCTTGCCCAGCCCGACTCCGCCGTAAACGAAGAGGGGGTTGTAGGCAACTCCCGGATGCTCGGCAACCTGGAGGGCGGCGGCGCGGGCAAGCTGATTGGCCTTGCCGGTCACAAACGATTCGAACGTAAATGATGGATTAAGCCGCGTCTGCTCACGAATCTTCGGTTTGGCCGGAGGAGCCTCGCTCAGGGGTGTGGCCCCAGCCAATGGCTCAGCAGGCAAGGAAGGGGATTTTTCGCCAAGGCTCAACACCACGTCTACCGGTCTATTCAGGTATTCAGCCGAAAGCCGTTCGATATCCGCGAGAAACTTGTCCTTGACCCATTCCAGCACGAACCGGTTGGGTGCGGATATCACAACATTTTCACCTTTGAGGTGTGCGTGAAGCGGCTGAATCCAGGTCTTATACTGTTGCGCTGGAAGGGCTTTTTCGAAATGCTGAAGGCAATGATTCCAGAAGCTATCCATCGGCGCTGAGTTGGGATTTTAATGCAGGATGCGGCCGTGGATGGCCTTCTAGACTGAATTACGAAGTTTATCAGCAAGCCTTCAAGTTATCCACAGGCGCGGTAACCGTTCGCAAAGGTTGACAAACATGGGCGAAAACCCGTGTAATACGGCCCTTTTTCCGCAAGTCACGGGAGTACATAGCGATTATGAAGCGCACCTACCAACCCTCTAAGACCCGGCGCGCGCGTACGCACGGCTTCCTCGAGCGAATGAAAACTCGCGGTGGACGGGCCGTGATCAATGCTCGGCGGGCCAAAGGACGGGCACGTTTGGCAGTCTGAAGCCGAAACGCTTGCGGCTGCCTCGCAAGGCGAGGCTGTCCGGGAGAGCGCAGTTCACCGGTGTGTTTGCGGCTAGGCGGCAGGGCAAATTTTTTGTCTTGTTAGCCAGAAACGGCGCGGCGGGCGAACAGAGTCGCCTGGGAATAGTAATCGGCAGGCACACGGCTCCACGTTCGGTTACCCGTTCTCTGATGAAGCGCCTCGTTCGAGAAATATTCCGACAGTTACGTGATCAGCTGGGTCCAGTCGATGTCGTAGTGAGAGTCCGCCAGCCTGCAGGAAAGTCGGATCTGCCCGCAGCCCGTCATGAACTGGAAAGACTTATGCGGGAAACTTGCTGATGCGGGCGACGCTCTTAGTCATTATCCGGTTGTACCAGCTCCTTCTGAGTCCGTGGATCGGCAACAGTTGTCGCTTCTACCCGACCTGTTCGGAGTATGCCAAGTCCGCTATTGGCAAATATGGCGCAGGCCGCGGAGGGTGGTTGGCGACGAGGCGTATCCTTCGGTGCCATCCGTGGCATCGCGGCGGAGCTGATCCGGTACCTTGATATAAAAATATTCCAAATGGACAGTTTGCGTTTATTTGCGGCAATGGTATTCGCCGTTTCCGTGTTCCTGTTGTTCGACGCTTGGACCAAGGAACGCAGTCCTCAATCACCTACACCTGATCAGGCTGCGCGGCGATCCGACGCGCCAACGCCTTCGCCAACTTTACCGCCAGGGGTGATTGCTCCGACCGCGCCGTCGAATTCCGGGACCCCGCTTGTGTTGCAGCCTGCGGTGAATCTGCCTCCCATAATTGTGCGCACCGATGTCCTCATCGCGGAGATCGATCCCCTGGGCGGAACGTTGCGCAGGCTCGAATTCATCGAGCACAAGGACAAGCTCGACAAAACCAAGAATTTCGTCCTGTTCCAGAAAGATGCTAACCATACCTACGTAGCGCAGAGCGGACTGATCGGGGACGAGCTTCCGAATCACACTACGCTATACAATGCTTCCGCTGCGAATTATGAATTGCGCAATGGCAGTGACGAACTGGTCGTCAATCTGACCGCGAATGGGCCTAAGTTAGTTGGCGTTACCAAGCAGCTGATCTTCCATCGCGGCAGTTATCTCATCGATGAGACGTACCAGGTATCCAATCGAAGCGGGGCTGAAATCAAGCCGTTTGCGTATTTTCAGTTGGTTCGCGATGGCACCCCGGCGGCAGGTGATTCCAAGATGGTGCCGACCTATACCGGTGCCGCTGTTTATACCGACCAGTCCAAATTCCATAAGGTCGCTTTTTCCGACATCGATAAGGGCAAGACGGATTATCCGAGCCACGCCAACAACGGTTGGATAGCGATCGTCCAGCATTACTTCGTGGCGGCCTTGCTGCCGAGCGGGGAAGTTGCCCGGGAATTTTATACGCGCGCCCCCGGTGGCGGCCTTTATACAGCGGGCGTCATCGTGCCCATGGGCGACATCGCCCCAGGCGCCAGCGCATCAGTAGCAATGAGGCTTTACGCGGGGCCCCAGGAGCAGGACAAACTCGCAATGCTGTCGCCTGGTCTGAATCTCACGGTAGATTACGGCTGGTTGACAATCATTGCCACGCCGTTGTTTTGGGTGCTATCGGCTATCCAGAAATGGGCCAACAACTGGGGGGTGTCGATAATATTGCTTACGGTGATCATCAAGCTGATCTTTTATCCATTGTCGGCAGCGAGCTACCGATCGATGGCGAAAATGCGGGTTATGGCGCCCAAGATGCAGAAATTGAAGGAACAATACGGCGACGACCGCCAGCGACTGCATCAGGCAATGATTGAAATGTACAAAACCGAGAAGATCAATCCGCTCGGTGGCTGCCTTCCAATCGTAGTTCAGATTCCGGTGTTTATCGCACTCTATTGGGTACTGCTCGCGAGCGTTGAGTTGCGCAATGCGCCGTTCATCTGGTGGATCCAGGATCTGTCGGCTCAGGATCCTTATTACATTCTTCCAGTGTTGATGGGGGCAACCATGATTATTCAAACCTGGCTGAACCCGACTCCGCCGGACCCCGTACAGGCAAAGGTCATGAAGATCATGCCGGTGGCATTCAGCGTGTTCTTTTTCTTCTTTCCGGCCGGGCTAGTGCTTTATTGGCTGGTCAATAATATCCTCTCCATTGCGCAGCAGTGGCAGATCACGCGCACGATCGAGCGGTCAAAATCCGCTCATGCGGCTCGCTGACACGATTGCCGCGATAGCGACGGCGCCGGGACGTGCCGGCATCGGCGTGGTACGC
>JANMYN010000061.1:0-1507 GCA_031382195.1 Betaproteobacteria bacterium | reverse complement strand
GAGGGTGGCGCCGGCGTGACGATGGCGAGCGACATCTACTCGCTGGGCGTGGTGATGTACGAACTCTTCACCGGGAAAAAGCCGGTGGTCGGCGTGCTGCCCTCCGCGATCGACCGCAAGATTCCCAGACGGTTGGACGAGATTATCGTTAACTGCCTGCGATCCGATCCCGCCGATCGATTCATCAGCGCCGACGCAATCAAGGACGCGCTGCTCGCGTTTCTCCAGGGCGCGCACATCGGCAAGGAGCAGAAAGAGCACGCTGTAGAGGGGTTCAAGAACCTGGCGGACAAATTCGGTCTGCTCGACATCATCAATGAGAGCCGCTTCGGCGCCGCCTACCTGTTCGAGAACCGGGTCACCCGCCAGCTCCTGGTGATCAAGAAAGTCGTCAATTCAAAATCCGGCGTAGCGGAAGCCCGACTGCTGGCAAGCCTCAAGCATCCCCATGTTGCGGACGTGTACGGCACCTCGACCAACGGGCGGGTATTTATCATCGTCATGGAGTACCTGGCCGGCGGCTGCCTCAAGGATCGCCTCGCGGGCGTGCCGCCGTGGCAGGAAAGCCTGCAGACGGCGCGCGAAATCTGCGACGGCCTGTCGTTCCTTCACACGAACCGGATGATCCACGGCAATCTGCGTCCCGCCAATATCCTCATGACCGGCGATGATCATGTAAAACTTTCGGACGTCGGACTGGAACAGCATTACCTGAACGCCGGGGACGAGTGCAACTGGTACAGCCTGCCGGACGAGCCCAAGTCTGTGCGCTCTGACGTTTTCTCCGCGGGGATGATTTTCTCCGAAATGCTCACCGGCGCGATTCCGGTCGAGAAGAAAGGCCACCTCATCCAGAACGATGCGTTCCGGTCGCTGCCGATGGAACTTCGCAAGATGATCGCGAAGATGCTCGCTCCGGATCCCGCGGACCGGTACGGGAGCTTCGACGAACTTCTTCCCGCGATCGACGACCTGCTCGAGCGCGCGGGCGAATTCGAATCGAGCGCGTCGCACAAGAGCAAACCGCAAAAGTCCATTGCCTCGCGCTTAGGGCTCTCGCGCCTGTCGGGCGCCGTCGGCGCCCTTGTCAAGGACGCGCTCAGCTGAATTGACAAGCAGTGCAGGACGTCGTTTGCCGGGATTACGCCCTGGCGGCGCATGGCGATCGGCGTGCAACGGATCGATGCGTATCATTTAGCCGCCTTTGCTTCCGCGATCCGTTCTCCCTTCCCCCTCCTGCGTTAAGATTGCAACGGGTTCACTATTCGAACGCAGGCGGTGAGTTGTGGTTTACGACTTGCCGCACCCCTCACCAAAAGGAGTCACGCTTACGGACGCGAAACCGCATCAGGCAGTATGCCTCGTCGTCGGCGCGGGCGACGCCATTGCCCGGCGTTTCGCGCGCGAAGGCTTCACGACATGCGTGACACGGCGCTCGGCCGAAAAACTCTCGCCGCTGCTCGCGCAGATCGACGCGGCGGGCGGCAAAGCCCACGCCTTCGGCAGC
>JANMYN010000049.1:0-19281 GCA_031382195.1 Betaproteobacteria bacterium | reverse complement strand
GGGCAGCGACATGTCGCTGCTGGTCAAGGCAGTCAAAGAGTCCGGCCTGAAGGCGGATCTGTATACGTATTATTCCGGTATCGTCGGCGGTCCGACGGCCATCGGCCAGGCCGGCGAGGATGTGCGCCAGGTCAGCATGTGGCACACCAACTACGGCGGCAAGGCTTCGGATGCGCTGACCGAGGGCTACCGCAAGCGGTTTCCGGATGTGAAAGACGACTTCTTCTTCCTTTCATTGATAAACGGCTTCGAGATGCTCGCCAAAGCGATGAACCAGGCCAAGTCGACCGATCCGGAGAAGGTGGCCAAGGCCCTTGAAGGCATGAAGCATCAGGGCATTACCGGCGAGGTCGAGATGCGCGCCGACAACCACCAGCTCGTCCAGCCGCTGTTTATCTCCAGCTTCGTGAAGGCAGGCGGCAAAGGCGTCAAGTACGACGTCGAACGCACCGGGATGGGATTCAAGACGGTGGGCCGCGTCGAGGCAAAAGACACAGTAACGCCGACCACCTGCAAGATGGAACGGCCGTAACCGCAGCGAAGGAACAACAAAGAGGCCGCACAATCGCGGCCTTTTTTTACGAGCGCTGCGCTAATGTCGGAAAATAGCGGCGAACGCGGTTTTTCCAAAGCGGGAGGATTCTGCATCAGGGCATTGCCGGCCCAGAAGCACCTGGTTGCACCGGGTCTTGATGTCGCGTCAACCGGCGGCTCGGCATTCAGAGCCAACGCCTGCGCATGCACCAGTGCCTGGTCGATGGCGTCTCGTCGCCGCGCTCCCAACAATAGCAGGCGCGGCGCGCGCGCCGCGCACATGGATCCACTTACAGGCCTTGGGCAGAGCGGACGAAGGGCAGCCGGCGGGCGAAATTTGCTACTCGATGCGGTCGCCGGCCAGCGACAGGCTTCGCCATTTTTTACGGATAGTTCGATAAATCCGGGAGTAAGCGTGTTGTTGCTAAACGACAGGGCCCTCGACAGGGGCCGCCCTTCTCCGCCCGCGGGGAGGAGCCACGGGCGAAGGGGCGGTGTTGCTAAAGGGTGCCGGTAACGACTAGCTTGAAGGCGAAAAACAATCCGAGCGCGAGACAACCATAGACCAGGAAGTCGCCGCGCTTTCCGAACATCGAGCCGTTGTCAAAATAACGCCCGGCCAAAGCAGCCACGCCTACGGCAGCCAGCAGAGCCACGATCGTCGTGGTCGGGTGCTCGGCCGCGAATCGTCCGAGGATGGATTCAATCCAGCCGCCGCTGCGCAGGGCCTTGTAAATGACCCCGCCAAAACTCAGCAGCAGCAAGGAGAACAGCAACAGATGGAACAGGGTCTGTATCCCTTCCTGCAGCAGCTGCAGGACGCCTCTTACTGGCCGGTCGGCCAGGTCGGAAATCGGGTCGAAAATCATGGCGCACCTCGCGATTTGAATCTTCGCCGATAACTATCGCAACGCTTATGCCAGCTGCGATTTCCCGCAAGAGGTCAATCGGTTAGAGCGCACGGCGTGCGCGATTCGTGATCAGAGGAGTGAATTCCGCAGAAAATCGTCGCCAGCCGGCGACCGGCTATTGGAAAACCAGCAAGAGTCACTCGCAAGACAAGTCGCTAGTGGGGCTGCCTCTTGGTTTCAGAGTGAACCGCAACGCAGGAAGTGGCACTCTCGCTGGCAGTCTTGCGAAAACCCACACTCGAACAGGCCGACTTTGGCTGCGCCGAACTCGTCCGCACCGCATTCTTCTGCGGCCGGCATCTGATTGAATTTCGGTCGCCACTCACAGATGTGGCAACCGGCGGTCAGTCCCGGCAGTTCGAGCGATTCACTGCGTGCGACTGGAACCTTCGACATCTCCTCGGCTGCGACAGGTCCGACTGTTGCAGCGACTAATGTCACCAGGCATGCGGCGAGAAATTGCGACAACATGGAATTCTCCGCTACGAATGCGTGTGGCCATTATAGGCGATTGACCCGCCGCATGATCAAAGTGCTCACCCGGTGTGTCAACCTTTCAGCCGCCAGATGCGGATGACCTCCTGTACGCGCCGCAGGCTGCGCATGACCCGCGCGAGATGTTGGCGGTCGTGCACCTGCAATGTGAAATGGATGATCGTATAGGCGCTGGAATCGCCTTGTTCGAGGCTGACGTTGTCGATATTCGAGTCGGAATCGGTAATCATCGCGGCGACTTTCGCCAGCACGCCGCGATTGTTCGACACCATCATCTTGATATTGACCGAGAACAGCTTCTTGGTGTCGGGTGCCCATTCCACGTTCAGCCATTTTTCCGGGTCTCCGCGCGTCTTGCGCGCCACGGGACAGTCATGCGTGTGAACGACCAGTCCGTGCCCTTTCTTCAGGAAACCGATAATCGGGTCGCCCGGAATCGGATGGCAGCATTTGGCAAACTGCAGCGCCATGCCTTCGGAGCCGCGAATAATCAGACTGCCGGGAAGCTTTTCGCTCTTGCTGCCCTTGGGTTCGGCGATCGACAGCAATTCGCGTGCGATCACGATCGCCAGTTGCTTGCCGAGTCCGATGTCGGCGAGCACCTCCTGTCGCGACTTGGCGCTGTTCTCCTTGAGCAGCTTTTCCCAGCGCGCCTCGCCGACCTTGTCCGGCTCGGACTTGAGTGCTGTCAAGGCCTGGTTCAGCAGGCGCTCGCCGAGTTGCGAAGATTCGTCGTATTGCATGGTCTTGAGGAAGTGGCGGATATGCGAGCGCGCCTTTCCGCTCACCACGTAACTGAGCCAGGCGGGGTTAGGCTTGGCGTGGGCCGCGGTGATGATCTCCACGCGATCACCGTTCTTGAGCTCAGAACGCAGCGGAACCAGTTCGTGATTAATCTTGGCGGCGACGCACCGATTGCCGATGTCGGTGTGCACCGCGTAGGCAAAATCGACGCAGGTCGAGCCATGCGGCAATGAAAGGATCTTGCCCTTGGGCGTAAATACGTAAACCTCGTCCGGAAACAGGTCGACTTTCAGGTGCTCGAGAAATTCGATCGAGTCGCCCGACTCCGATTGCATTTCCAGCAGGCTCTGCAGCCACTGGTGCGTCTTCATGTGCAGTTCGTTGATCTGGGCGTCGTTCTCCTTGTACAGCCAATGCGACGCCACGCCGGCCTCGGCGATCTTATGCATCACCTGCGTGCGAATCTGCACCTCGATCGGTGTGCCGAACGGCCCGAACAGCGTGGTATGCAGCGACTGATAGCCATTGGCCTTCTGGATGGCAATGTAATCCTTGAATTTGCCGGGAATGGGCTTGTAGAGCTGATGCAAGGCGCCCAGCGCCAGATAGCAGGCCGCAACGTCCTTGACGATGACGCGAAACCCGTAGATGTCGAACACCTCGGCGAACGACAGGTTTTTTTCATGCATCTTGCTGTAGATGCTGTACAGATTTTTCTCGCGACCGCTGACGGTGGCTTCCAGATGGTTGTCGGCGAGCTTCTGCTTGAGCGCATCGAGAATCTTGTCCACTACCTCGCGCCGGTTTCCGCGCGCCCGCAGCAGCGCCTTGGACAGCACGTTGAAGCGCATTGGATAAAGGTGGCGGAACGCAAGCTCCTGCAACTCCTGGTAGAGCTCGTTCAAGCCCAACCGGTGCGCAATGGGCGCGTAAATCTCGAGGGTCTCGCGTGCGATGCGTGCGCGCTTCTTCGGAATCATGACCGTGAGCGTGCGCATGTTGTGCAGGCGGTCGGCAAGCTTGATCAGTATCACGCGCACGTCGCGCGCCATCGCCAGCAGCATCTTGCGGAAGTTCTCCGCCTGCGCTTCTTCCTGCGTCTGAAATTCGATGCGGTCGAGCTTAGAGACGCCATCGACGAGATCGGCCACATGCTTGCCGAATTTCTCGCTGATTTCGTTCTTGGTTACCGCCGTGTCCTCCACCACATCATGCAGCAGCGCGGCGGTCAGGGCCTGAGCATCAAGATGCCATTGCGCAAGGATCTGGGCGACGGCGATCGGATGAGAGATATAGGGATCCCCGGTCTTGCGGAACTGGCCTTCGTGCGCGGTTTCGCTGAACTCGTACGCGCTTTGCAGCTGTACGATGTCTTCCGGCTTGAGGTAGCCGGCTGCGTTCTTGAACAGAAGCTCGGCTTCGGACATGGGGGCTTCAGCCGGGGCCGGTGGAAATGACGCTTTCACCGGTTGGAAAAATCGATTGGCTGCGCCTCCTGCGGTGGTCGTGACGAGCGGGCCGTTAGACCTTGGTCTTCAGGATATCGGCCCCGACCTTCTGGGCCGCGATCTCGCGCAAAGCAATAACGGTGGGTTTGTCCTTGTTGGTATCCACCAAGGGCGACCCGCCGGTGGCAAGCTGTCGTGCGCGGTACGTCGCAGCAAGCGTGAGCTCGAAGCGATTCGGAATATGTTTCAGGCAGTCTTCTACGGTTATGCGCGCCATATGCAACTCATTTCAGGCTGTTGATCAAATCGCTGTGGCGGGAAACTTGTGAGGCGATCCGCAACCGGGCCGCCCGCACGATGCTCACCAAGTCTTCGACGGCATCATCGAAATTATTGTTGATAATAACATAGTCGTATTCGGCCAGATGCGAGATCTCACCCTGGGCGGCCTGCAGCCGGCGCTCGATTACCGCTGTGCTGTCCTGTCCACGGTCGTTCAGCCGCCGCCGCAGCGCAGCCAGCGAGGGGGGCAGTATGAAGATACCGATGGCGTCCGCAATGAGCTTGCGCACCTGTTGTGCGCCCTGCCAGTCGATCTCCAGCACGATATCGACATCGTGGGCACGCTGTTCGTCGATCCAGCCTTGCGACGTGCCATACAGATTGCCGTGAACGTCGGCGCTTTCCAGGAATTCACCACGCTCGATCATGGCCTCGAAGGCTGACCTCGATACGAAATGATAATCGTGCCCGTCCTGCTCGCCGGGACGCGGCGCGCGCGTGGTATGCGACACCGACAGCCGCGCGCTGCGGTCGCGCCTGAGCAGTTCGGCGACCAGCGATGTTTTGCCGGCCCCCGATGGCGCGCAGATGATGAATACGTTTCCTTTCATTAGGCCGGCATCCCGTGGGCACTATTTACGCATCATTCAATGTTCTGAATCTGTTCCCGCATTTGCTCGATCAGCACTTTGAGACCCATCGAGGTCTGGGTGAACTCCATGTCGACCGATTTCGATCCCAGGGTGTTGGCTTCCCGATTAAGCTCCTGCATCAGGAAATCGAGACGCTTGCCGGCGGCGCCGCCGTGATCGAGGATGCGGCGAATTTCACCAAAATGGGCGGTCAGCCGCGATAATTCCTCGTCGACATCGATCTTGGAGGCGAACAGCACCAGTTCCTGCTTCAGGCGCTCGTCGTCCAGGTTGATCATCGCGTCCTTCAGCCGGGCTGTCAGCCTTTCCCTGTAATTGTTCACTAATTGCGGCATCCGGGGCGCCAGCTTGGCCACCAGCGTTTCCATTGACGCGATGCGCTCGAGTAACAGGTTCTTGAGCTTTTCGCCTTCGCGTCCCCGGGTGGCTGTCAGATCGTCGAGGGCGCGATCGAGCAACCGGCCGCAGGCTTCCGGCAGATCATCGGGCAGCAGGTTGTCGTTGCCGAGCATGCCCGGCCAGCGCAGCACATCGGCGACCGACAGCGACTCGCCCTCGGGCAGCACTGTCTTCACGTGCGCGTTCAGTTGTGCAAGCTGGCCCAGCAGCCGGGCGTCGATTTGCAGGTTCGACTGCGACGCTGCCGACTTGCTGACCGCGATGCGCACTTCGACCTTGCCGCGGCTGATTCGGGCAGTTGCCTTCTCGCGCAGTACCGGCTCGACCGGGCGCAGTTCGTCCGGAATGCGGAACTGGATGTCGAGATAGCGATGATTCACCGAACGCAGTTCGAGATTCAGCGCGCCGAACGGCAGTTCAGCCCCGGCGACTGCATAACCCGTCATGCTGTAGATCATTGGCGGCCCGGAAGCTTTACAAGGGCGAAGGAGTTCACCAAAATTGGCGAGGCGAAAAGATAGCATACAAATCAGGGCGTTTTTCCGATTCGCGCAATCGCTTCAGCCTTAGGCCTGCGCCCCGAGTCCTACCCATTCCGATGTCATCCTGAAACGAAAGAGAAGCCATGCGACCAAGCGGACGTGCCCCCGATCAATTGAGAGTGCTCAAAATCACCCGGGCCTATACCCGCCACGCCGAAGGCTCGGTGCTGATCGAGTGCGGCGACACCCGGGTCATCTGTACTGCGAGCATCGAGGAAAAAGTGCCGCATTTCCTCAAAGGCCGGGGTCAGGGGTGGCTCACCGCGGAGTATGGCATGCTGCCGCGGTCCACCAATACGCGATCGGACCGTGAAGCGGCGCGCGGCAAGCAATCCGGACGTACGCAGGAAATCCAGCGCCTGATCGGACGCAGCCTGCGCGCGGTGACCAGCCTGGAGGCGCTTGGCGAGCGCACCATTCAGATCGACTGCGATGTCATCCAGGCCGATGGCGGCACACGCACCGCGAGCATCACGGGCGCTTTCGTCGCATTGCATGACGCGATTGCATTTCTGAAGAACAGGCAGGCCATCGGCAACTGGCCGATCCGCGACTTCGTCGCTGCGGTCTCCGTCGGCATTTTCCAGGGCATGCCGGTGCTGGATCTGGATTACCCGGAAGACTCGGACTGCGATACCGATATGAATGTGGTCATGACCGGTGCAGGGAACCTGGTGGAGGTGCAGGGAACGGCGGAGGGTGAAGCGTTTTCCAGGGGCGAGATGAACGCAATGCTGGATCTTGCCCAGCGGGGCATCGGGCAACTGATTGCCGCCCAGAAGGCGGCGCTCGATACCGGCGTCTGATTGAGATTGGGGCACCTTGGTATTCAAAAAACTCGTCATTGCGTCCAACAACCCGGGTAAGCTGCGCGAGATCGGCCAGATGCTCGCGCCCCTCGCCATCGACGTGTTGCCGCAGTCCGCATTCGGCGTGCCGGAGGCGCAGGAGCCGCATGGTACGTTCATCGAGAACGCGCTGGCCAAGGCGCGACATGCGGCCGGCATCACGGGATTGCCGGCGCTGGCCGACGATTCCGGTCTCTGTGTCGATGCACTACGTGGTGCGCCAGGCGTGTACTCCGCGCGCTATGCTGGCGAACCCCAGTCGGACGAGCGTAACAATGCAAAATTGCTGGAGGCGCTTGGCGAGCGGCCCGATCGCCAAGCGCACTACTACAGCGTAATCGTGGCGATGCGCTACGCGCAGGACCCGCAGCCGCTGGTAGCGCAAGGGCTGTGGCGGGGCGAGATTCTGCTGGCGCCGCGCGGTTCCGGCGGGTTTGGCTACGATCCTTTGTTCCTGGATCCGGAATTTGGCCAAACTGGAGCGGAACTTGCACCGGCCCGAAAGAATCTCATTAGTCACCGGGGGAAAGCATTGGCGCTGCTCATCGACGCACTGAAACAAGGCAGCTGACCCGCACGGTGCTTTAATGGCCGCCTCAGGATGCCGCCATATTGGAAAAAAATTAATGAATCAATCCAGGAGAACCAAATGACAAGCAAGGCAGTTTCGACGGATAAGTTGATGGAAGACCTGCGGCTGGTGGTTACTGACGCGGAAGAGTTGCTCAGAGCCACGGCCGGGCAGGCAGGCGAAAAGGTCGCTGCAGCCCGCGCGCGGGCGGAAGAATCCATCGATGCCGCGAAGGCCCGCATTGCGCAGGCCGGCTATGCAGCCGCAGCGCAGACGCGTGAAGCCGCCAGAGCGGCAGACGACTATGTGCACGACAATCCCTGGGCTGCAGTGGGTGTCGCCGCTGCAGTGGGTATCGTCATCGGCGTCCTGATTGCGAAAAAGTAGGCCGCAACGCATGGACGATCATGGGGGATCCAAACCGCCGCAGGGCCATCCGCTCGGCATCTTCGATTCGCTGAGGCAATTGCTCGGTACGCTCGCCGCCATCGCGCAAACCCGCATCGAACTGCTCGGTACCGAAGTCGAGGAGCAGATCGCGCGTCTGACGTCATTGCTGTTATGGACCATCGTCTCGCTTTTTCTTGCGTTTACGACAGTGGTCCTGGCGGCTGTCGCTGTCCTGGTCGTGTTCTGGGATACCAATCGGGTCCTGGTCGCGGTGCTCCTTGCCGCGGGATTCGCAATGCTCGCGCTGATCTCGTGGTTCAAGGTCAGGGCGGTGGCGCGGGATAGACCGCATTTGTTCCAGTCTACGCTCGCCGAACTCGCCAGGGATCGCGATCACCTGGATAAAAGATGAGCGCCCGACTGCGCGAAATCGTCCGCAGGCGCCGGTTGCTGGTGGCGAAGGCCGCCGAACAGCGCGGCGACCTCATCGTGCAGGCAGCCGCGGCCCGCAAGTCGCTGGCCTTTGCCGATCTCGCGTGGCGCGGTTATCACCTGCTCAAATCGCGGCCCGTGGGCATGGCGATTGTTGCGGCCGCGCTGCTGGCGATCGGCCCAGGGAAGTTGCTGCGCGTGGGCTATCGCAGTGGAATGATCGTCATGGCCGGACTGCGGCTGATCAAAATCTTCAGGACGTCGCGTTAAACCCCGGTCCGGTATTGCCCTGAAACTCGGGCAGGCGCTGCAGGCGGGCATGCGGCGCCCAGAGTTCCATCAGCAGCGGCGCAATGCGCGTCGTCGGCCCGCTTGACCAGAACATTTCCCCTCCCGACCCGGACGCGCGCGCCGATTCGCGCAGCATCAATTGTCGCGACACTTCTCTTGCCACGGCTGTTCCGTTTTCGATGACCGCCACGCCGGGACCGGCGATGCGCTTAACGATATGCGCGACCAGTGGATAGTGGGTGCAGCCCAGCACGATCACGTCGGCGCGCGCGGCCAGCAATGGCTCGACGAAGCCGCGTAACAGTTGCTCGATGCGTTCGCCATCGATCTCGCCACGCTCGATATGCTCGGCGAGGCCCGCGCAGGCCTGTGCCACGACCTGGATGCTGGCTGCAACGCGTTCGATCAGGCTGCGATAGCGCGCGCTCGCGAGGGTGGCGGGCGTCGCCAGCACACCCACCACGCCGCTGCGCGTGGCGGCAACGGCGGGCTTGACGGCCGGTTCGACGCCGATGAAGGGAATCGGCCAGCGTGCTCGCAGCACATCGATGGCCTCAGCGGTTGCCGTATTGCAGGCGACGACGACGGCCTTGGCGCCCTGTTGTATCAGGAATCCGCCGATTATCAGGGCCCGATCGCGAATCTGCTCGGGCGATTTCTGCCCATAGGGAACGTAGGCCGCATCGGCGACGTAGACGAGATGTTCGCAGGGCAGCGCCTGGCGCACGGCGCGCAGAATGGTCAGCCCGCCTACGCCGGAGTCGAAGACTCCGATCGGATTGTCACTGCCGGATTGGGTCATTGCGCTGATGACAGCATGCGGGGTCGTTACGTGGCGGAACAAGCTGGCGGACAGGTTATAGTACAAACCGGAATTCCTTCAATATGCCCATGCAGATCCTGCACTCACCCGCAACGGACACGATGCTCGCGCTATCGGCCCTGCCGCCGCTGTCGCTCTACGTTCATATCCCGTGGTGCGTGCGCAAATGTCCTTATTGCGACTTCAATTCGCATGAACTAAAAGGATTGCATGCCCGCGATGACTCCACGTTCCTGAATCTTGAAAGCGCACTGGAGCAGCGCTACATTCAGGCCCTGATTGCCGACCTTGACCGGGCCTTGCCCCAAGTCTGGGGACGACCGGTTTATTCCGTGTTTTTCGGCGGCGGCACACCGTCGCTGCTGTCGGCGCGCGGGCTCGACGACCTGCTGTCGGCCATCCGTGCCCGCCTGCCACTCGCGCCGGATGCTGAAATTACGCTGGAGGCGAACCCGGGGACATTCGAGGCTCGCAAGTTCGCCGAATTCCGCGCGCTCGGCATCAACCGGCTGTCAATCGGCATTCAGAGCTTCAACCCCGGGCATCTCCGCGTGCTTGGCCGCATCCATGACGCGGCACAGGCGCGTGCCGCCATCGAGATCGCGCAATCGAGTTTCGAAAACTTCAACCTCGATCTGATGTATGCCTTGCCGGAGCAGACGGTGGCACAAGCCGTGACCGACATCGATACCGCAATCAGCTTTTCGCCTGTGCATGTCTCCGCGTATCACCTCACCATCGAGCCGAACACGCTGTATCACCGGCATCCGCCCAAGGTACCCGACGACGAAGTGTCGGCCGACATGCAACAGGCCATCGAAACGCGTCTCGCCGAGGCCGGCTACCGGCACTACGAAACGTCAGCGTTCGCAAAATCCGCACGGGAAGCCAGGCACAACCTGAACTACTGGACCTTCGGCGACTATCTCGGCATCGGCGCGGGCGCGCACGGCAAGTTATCGTTCGCCGACCGGGTTCTGCGGCAGATGCGCTACAAGCAGCCGCGTGAATACATGGAAAAGGCGGAAGCGGGTGCAGCCGTGCAGCAGGAGCATACGGTGGCGGTCGACGACCTGCCCTTCGAATTCATGATGAATGCGCTGCGGCTAGTCGGTGGTTTCGATCTGTCCTTGTTCGCGGCGCGCACCGGATTGTCCTTGCATGCATTGCGCAAGGAACTGCAGCAGGCCGAATCCCGGGGACTGATCGAGCGCGATCACCAGCGCCTGCAACCGACGCTCAAGGGGCAGCGCTTTCTCAACGACCTGCTGCAGATTTTTCTACGAGATTCCGCTACGTAAACCAGCCGTCCTGAGGACGGCAATAAGAGCGTTGACGCAGATACCCTACGTGCGCAGCACGTCGGAGTACCCTTTTAGGACGCAGAGGAAAGGCAAGAAAGGTCGCGGAGAAAACCGTTAGGCGAGAATCCTTGCCTGCGATTACCAGTCTGCCATCGTATTTGTAGTAGTCGCGCTCCATCTGACGCCAATGCCCGTTTCTTGGGAATTTTGACCGACGAGCGACAGGCAAAAACCGGCCAGAAGCGGACTGTCGAACATTTCCTTCAAAGCAGCCGATCAACAGGCGGACAGATCTACTTGGCGCATCCTGGATGGATGCAAGCACCTATCGCGCATTGGTATGTTTTGCGATTCTCAGTGGTACTGACCGGTGGGTCTGATTAAGAACTATCGGGCATCAATTGGTCGGCTGCAGTCGTCGCACTAAACGTATCTTCCTGGGTTCGTCGCCATGCTCGATTGCCATGTACAACATTGGCCACACTGCGTTATCTTCATCATTGTGGGGCCCGCAGCGTTTACTATGCGGCTGCTTTCCTTATCTTGAGAAGAGCCACACCGGGTAGCTTCGGGGCGCTGCATAGACTCTTGCGAAAGAGCTGCCGGACCGACAACAGCGGGAGTGCGCGCAGGTGCGTCGAAGCTAGGGGGACGAGGGTATGCGGCGGGTACCACCCATCGCGAAACTGGCACGCCCGCGCCTGCATGGCGCGGTCGCCCGTGATCGTCTATTTGCCAGGCTGGACAACATCAAGGAAGGCCACGCCGCCATCTGCGTAGTAGGGCCACCCGGCGCTGGTAAGACCACTCTCGTAGCAAGTTGGCTGAATGCTCGCAAGCTCCAGGGAATCTGGTATCAGGTGGATTCTGGCGATGCTGACCCGGCGACGTTCTTCCACTACCTTGGCCAGGCAGTGCTGGCCTTCTCAAGAGCCGGCCAGCGTCCACTGCCGACTCTGACTCCCGAATATCTGAGCGACGTCCCAGCGTTCGCGCGCCGCTTCTTCCGGGAGTTGTTCTCGCGTCTGCCCGAATCGGCGGCGCTGGTTCTGGATAATTACCAGGAGGTGACGTCAGACAATGCGTTGCACAACGTCGTGGCGCAGGCAGTAGAGGAGCTACCTCATCATGTCTGCATGGTCGTGGTCAGCCGGCGCGATCCGCCAGACGTCTATGCCCGACTGATCGCCAACGAGCACGTCGGCTTCATAGACTGGGACGAGTTGAAGCTTACCGTCGACGAGGTTGAGGCCATCGGGCGGGCACGTGGGGTTCGCGAGCCAGAGATAATCCGCGCGCTGCATTCAAGATCGGGCGGATGGGCAGCGGGACTTGTGCTCCTGTTGGAGCGTCCGCGCTCGGACGTCGGGCGCGTAACGCTCTCAGATTCCAGCGAACGGTTAGCTGATTATTTCAGTTCTGTTGTTATGAACGGAGTACATGAAAGTACGCGACGGTTCCTCATCGCTACGTCCATGCTGCCGCGAATAACGGTCTCGCTGGCCGAGGCACTGACGGGCAATTCCAATGCCGCGCTGATCCTCGAAGACTTGTATCGGCGCCGACTGTTTACACACCGCGGGCGTGGAGCAACGACGACCTACCAATACCACGGCCTTTTCCGCGAGTTCCTCTATAGCCGCGCTCAGGCGGTCTATCCGGAAAGTGAGCTCGACACTCTGACGGAACGGGCAGCTTCCGCTCTCGAAGCTGAGCAATTACCTTTAGACGCAATCGCCCTTTATTGTCGGGCGAAGCGCTGGGAGCCTGCTGCTCGGCTAATCGTGGCGCAATCGCCCGGGCTGCTGGCCCAGGGTCGATCCCAGACCGTCGTGGGCTGGATCGATTTGCTGCCGCAGTCCCTCGCAGACAGGTCAGGTCTACTTTTGTACTGGCGCGGGCTGGCACTCGCGTCCACCGATTCGCGCGCCTCTGAGCAAAGCCTCCGGGCAGCGTTAGCGCTGTTTCAGCAGGAGAACGACACAGTGTGGCAGTTGCTCTCTATCGCCGGCATTGTCTCTGGAGGTTTCTTCGACGATGGGGTCCACGCAAGCTGGGTGCCTTGGATCGAGCCTATGCAAAGTTTGCTTGCGCGGGCCCAGGCCTGGCCGACACCATCAACCGAGCTGGCCGTGCGCTCGGCCTTCCTGCTGGTGACAGCTTACAACCAGCCTGGCCATCCTTTGCTATCGGGAAACATCGCCGCCATGCTTGTGCTGATCGACGATGACGGTCTCGACGCAAACAGTCGTGTTGTGGCGGCTACATCGCTGCTTAGCCATATCAGCAAGATCGCGGATCTCGAGCTCTCTGAGCGACTGATCCGCAAGATTCACCAGTTGCTGCAAGCGCCAGATATCTCCGAGTTGAACCGGGGGATGGCAATGACATTCTGCACGTGGTGCCGTTTCACGCTCGCGACGGAGTATGAGAGCGTGCTGCCGGCCCTTGAGCAGATCCAGATGTTGGCGAAAGATAGCGGGCTCGCCAGCGTAGAGGGTTTCGTCTACAAATACCTGGCCTATCTCCACCTGATGTCGGGACGCAATCTGGCAGCAGGCGAAGCCTCACTCCAGCAGCTTGCATCAATCGGGCTTGAAGGGACATCTATTCGGCTGGTCAACTACCACGCTTCGTGCGTCTATTTGTGCGAATGGCGAGGCGACGTTCAGGGCGCAAAACGACACGCAGAGCAATGTCTGCAGGCCGCGAGCGCCACCAGCATCGCCTTCTATATTTTCCATGGAGCGAAGCTCGCACATGTCTTCTCGCGCGCGGGCGATTCCAGCCGCGCACTGGCGCTGGTCGACGAGATCCGGCAACTGATTGCGGGAACCGGATACGAGTCCTATGAAGCGCTGCTCCGCCTCGAGGAGTCCTGCATTGCGTTTGATCGCGGCGATCGCCAGCGCTGCCACGAATTGTTAGGTGACGCGTTGACGCTCGCGAGGGCCGAAGCGGGCCAGGCGCTTATGATGCGTTGGATCGGCGCACCGCTACCCATCATGTTTGCGCAAGCGCTTGATGCGGGCATCGAACGGGACTACGTGCAGCATCTCGTCCTGCAATGGCGCGTGCAGCCGCCAGTTCAGGCATCGCGAACCTGGCCCTGGCCGGTCAGCATTAGCATGCTTGGCCGGTTCGAAATCCGTCTGTACGGGGAGCTCATTGTGTTTGGGCGCAAAGTCCCACGCAAGATCCTGGCCTTGCTCAAGGCCCTTATCGCCCTTGGCGGCACGGCCGTATCCGAATCGGCGCTCATCGACGCCCTGTGGCCCGATGAAGAAGGCGATGCTGCGCACGGGGCCTACACTATGGCAATCATCAGGCTGCGCAAGCTACTCAGGGGGCCCGACCTGCTCGTGCAGCAGGGCGGCAAGCTTTCTCTCGACCGACGCCGCTGCTGGGTGGATGCCTGGTCCTTCAGTGAGGCGGCTGACCAGAGTATGGACCCCCACTCCGAAGCCGCCCGGAACAACGAAGCGTCCGCGCTCAATCTCTACAAGGGCAGCTTCCTTTCCGCGGATTTGGATGCGCCCTGGTCTGCACCCATGCGCGAGCGTCTGCGTACCAAGTTCATCCGATTGGTTTCTCAGCAGGGACAGCAACTCGAAGCAGGGCAGCGGTACGCCGCCGCCGTCTCTCTCTATCAACGCGGCCTCGATGCCGATAATCTGGTGGAGGAGTTTCACCAGGGCCTGATGCGGTGCTACGCAAGGCTGGATCGAAACGCCGAAGCGCTCGCGGTCTACGTACGACTGAAGCAGCTCCTTTCCCTCGCCCTGGGTGTGCAACCCTCGACCTCCACGCAGGTGTTGTACCGCTCACTGCGCCAATCCTGAGGCGCCACCCGTCGCAGTACATCGGGGGGTAAGGGACGTCCTGTCTCTGGGTTGCGGGTTCGCCATATGTTGGCGATAAGTTGTTTGCCATCCCCTATCGTGCTGTCGTGCAAGCCGTCGGGCTTAACAAACGCATGCAAATATTCGTGCTACGGATCTATCGATGGGACACCCGCAGGTTTGGAGGTGTTCTGGAGGACGCTCAGACAGGGCGATCGGTGGCGTTCCGGACCATGCGTGAACTAGCCGACTTGTTGCGCACGACCTCGGTCAAAACGGTTCGTAAGCGTATTCGGGGGCCTTTTGTCTAGGCCTTTCCTTTGAAGTCATCTCTTATTGGAGGAAGTCATGGATCTATTTATTCCGCTCTCGCGGCGCCTTTTGGCCGGCCTCATTCTATCGCTCAGTCTATGCGCCCTGGCATACGCGGACAATCCGGACGGAACTTATCGCCTGGTGATGCGCAAGCTTGCCGATGGCACAGTACTGACGCCGCCGGCCGTGCAGGGGATGGGCACCTTCAAAAACGGGGTGTACCAGCTTATCGTGTACTGGCGTACCCCCGACGGGAAGCCGGCGTCCTTGTCGTCCCTCTCGAAATGGGAGTGGTCCGATACCGAAGTTACTGCCAAGCCGCTAGCCTCGATGTTTGACGATGGGAGCGGTAAGTCGCCGATCTACACGGTGGGCGGAGAAACGAAACGTGTCCCGGTAGCTAGGCAAGGCCAACGCGTGTCCCATCAGCATCCACTCGATCCGGTATTCATGGTGTGGGAAGGCGACAAGGAGACCGCTACGCTAGAAGGCGTGTTTACCGACCACTGGGAAAGGATGAAGTGAGACGTTCTGGGTATTGAACCGAGACGCCCAACAACCACTTCGACCAGAGCCGTGAATGCAGCAATGCGCCTTCGTTCACGGCCCGGTGAACCGGGTCGTCGCATGGTCTGCGAATGATTAAATCACCGCATCGTCAATGCGCTGTAATCGTGAACTTGCCAATACCGAAATCTTCGGGACTACGGCCAACTGCCCGTTTAATTACAGAAGCGCACGACCTTGGAGTATCTAAGTTCGTGCAGGCGTGCCACCCCCTACCAAGGTGATTCGATGAAACGAAATATGCCCCGGCGCGAGTTCTCCCGAGACCTTGCTATGCTGGCCGGATCTTTTGGGCTGCTTGGTCTGTCCGTGGCGGCCTACGCTCAGAAGACGGCCGAGCCGCGGCGCATCGGCGTTCTACTGGTGATCTCCTCACCTGGGGGCAAGGAGGCGAAAGCCCTACGCCAAGGGCTACGGGAAGCGGGCTATACGGAGGGTCGCGACGTGGTGATCGAGTGGCGCTCCGCAGACGGAGATTATGGTCGAATATCGCCTCTGCTTTCCGAACTGATTCAGAGCAGGGTTGATGTAATCGTCGTCGAGACCACGGTCGCGGCGCTCGCCGCCAAACGAGCGACGAGTACGGTCGCGATTGTAATGGCTCTTGTCGGCGATCCCGTTTGGTCTGGCCTTGTGACAAGTCTGGCGCGCCCGGCCAGCAACGTCACGGGACTCTCGTCAATGAAATCGGATCTCACTGCCAAGCGCCTGCAACTGCTCAAGGACGCGGTCCCACGACTTGCCCGAGTCGCGGTTCTGTGGAATCCAAATACGCCGTGGCACGTCAAGGTCATCGAGGAGCTTGAGTCCGCGGCGCCCAATTTGTCGATTGGATTGAGTTTAGTGAGCGCGCAAACGCCCGAGGAACTGGGCCCAGCCTTTTCAACAATCCGGCGAGCAAACGCGCAGGCCCTGTATCTGATCGAGAGTCCCCTTTTCTCAACAAATCGAGCGATGCTGCTTAATCTGTTGTCCAAGGCCAAACTACCCATGATCGAGGCCGAGAGAAAATTCGTTGACACGGGCGGCCTGATGTCTTTTGGTACGAGCGTGAGCGACTTGTATTTCCGATCAGCGGTGTACGTCGACAAGATCCTGAAGGGCGCCAAGCCCGCCGACCTGCCGATCGAGCAGCCCACAAAATTCGAGCTGGTCGTGAACCTGAAAACTGCCAAGGCGCTCGGCCTGACCATCCCGCAGTCAATCCTGGTGCAGGCCAACGAAGTGATTCGGTGATGGTGACGCCCAACCGTCAGTTGCCAAGGAGCCGCAAATTGCACCAATCCGCTCGGGTGTTTGTAGCTCGGCGACCTGAATCGTTGACCTACACCGGAATGTCCGCTTCTTGTGGACCTTGAAGGTCCGCTGGGAGTCGCAAAGCGACGGGCGCGTTTCTAGAATGCCGCCGGCAGCGCTTGCCAAACCGGACACTGGTGGTCAGATCAAGTTGCGATTACTACATTGTATTTGTCTTCCTCTGTGTCCTCTCCAGTTTCTCCTAATAGGATACTCCGCGCTGTCGCGAGGGTATCTGCGCCCTAAATGGGTACTCCGACGTGCTGCGCACGTAGGGTGTCTGCGTCAACGCTCCTGTCGCCGGCTCTCAGCCGGCTAAGACTTACCCGCGAGCAAGGAATACGATGTCCCGCACCTGATGGCCGAGCTTCAGCCCGCGGCTTTCGAATTTGGTCAGCGGCCGGTAATCCGGACGCGGCGCAAAGCCCTCCACGCTGTTGACCAGCAGCGCCTCCCCCGAGAGGACCTCTAGGATCTGCAACGCATACGCCTCCCAGTCAGTCGCCACGTGCAGGGATCCGCCGGGCTGCAGCCGGCTTGCCAGCAGATGCACGAACGCGGGCTGCACGAGCCGGCGCTTGTGATGGCGTTTCTTTGGCCAGGGATCGGGAAAGAACACATGGATGCCGGACAGGCCGCCCACCGGGATCATGTGGGTGACGACTTCTACCGCATCGTGCTGGACAATGCGGATGTTGGTCAGATGCTGCGCTTCGATCAGCCGCAGCAGGCCGCCAACACCAGGCGTATGCACTTCGACGCCGATGTAGTCATTGTGCGGATATTCGGCCGCGATCTGCGCGGTGGTTTCCCCCATGCCGAAGCCAATTTCGAGAAACCTCGGTGCAGACCGGGCGAAGACGGCGTCGAAGGCGCATGGCGCAGGGGTGTAAGCGATGCCGAACCGCGGCAGCAGGTAATCGACGGCGCGACGCTGCGCGTTCGAGACGCGGCCCTGGCGTAGCACAAAACTGCGGATATGTCGTTGCGCGGAATTCACCGGGCGCGAATATAACGCGGTGCCGGGCGCAGCGCCAGACGCAGTCCGGATGTGGCTCTTGTTTGCAGATTCAGGCGGCCTTGCCTCGATTGGTGGAGGCGATGACCCCGCCAGCCGGGGACGAGGGAGCGGCGGCGTAAAGCTTTTTCGGCATGCGACCGGCGAGGTAGGCTTCGCGTCCGGCCTGGACGGCTTTCTTCATGGCCGATGCCATCAGCACCGGATCGTGCGCGGCGGCAATGGCGGTGTTCATCAATATGCCGTCGCAACCGAGTTCCATGGCGATGGCCGCGTCGGATGCGGTGCCCACGCCGGCATCCACCAGGACCGGCACGCTCGCATTGTCGATGATGATCTGCAGAGTCCACGGATTCAGGATGCCCATGCCCGATCCGATCAGAGACGCGAGCGGCATCACGGCGACACAACCGATTTGTTCGAGCTGCCGTGCGATGATCGGATCGTCGGAGGTATACACCATGACTTTGAAGCCTTCCTTCACCAGCGTATCCGCCGCGGAGAGGGTTTCCACCATATTGGGGTAGAGCGTGTGGGGATCGCCGAGCACTTCGAGTTTCACCAGTTCATGGCCGTCGAGCAGTTCGCGTGCGAGGCGCAGGGTGCGCACCGCGTCCTGCGCGCTGTAGCAGCCTGCGGTGTTCGGCAGAATGGTGTAACGCTGCGGCGTCAGCACGTCGAGCAGGTTGGGCTCGCCCGGATTCTGGCCGATGTTGGTGCGGCGGATCGCCACGGTCACGATCTGGGCGCCGCTCGCCTCGATCGCTTCGCTCGTCTGCGCGAAATCCTTGTACTTGCCAGTGCCGACGAGCAAGCGCGAGGTGTAGGACTTTCCGGCGATGATGAGTTGATCCATAAGCGGGTGAACGGATGAACAGTGAATTAGTGAACGGTCACCGGTAAACAGTAGTGCCGAAGCCAGGAATTACCCCCGTTCACTGTTCACCGATCACAGTTCGCTTTTTTTCAGCCGCCTCCGACCGCGACCACGATTTCGAGCGCATCACCGTCGTTCAGTTCCAGCAAGCCGAATTGGCTGCGCGGGACGATTTCGCCGTTGCGCTCCAGCGCGATACGCTTGCCCTGCAATTCAAGCTGTTCGACCAGACCAGTCACGTTCAGCGGAGCCCGAAAAGTGCGCGGCTGGCCGTTGATGAGGAGTGCAATCACTTCAAAATACCCAATGAATTCGTTGACATCCATGCTAGCACGAGGGTGTGGTCCAAGGGTAGAACGAGAGTCTCCCAAGTTTTGGACGTGAGATCGACAACGGACAATCCGGGGAATTATTTGTTGGACGCTGGGTCGGTCAAACGCCATGGCGGTCCTGAGAAGTGACTTCAAGGATGGCCGGACCGCAGAGGCAATGCGGGCCTGGGCTAACCCCCCCTTTGCCCGCATTCATTTCAGGCAACCTGTCGTAGAATTCGCTATTCGGGGGTGTAGTTCAATGGCAGAACGATCCACCGAGCATTCCCCGGGTGAGGAATCATCCAGGCACGCAGAGCCTTACGGATCAAGAGGCCAGCGCGACAAGTCACGATGTAGGTCTGGAATAATCACGATGCGGGTGTAG
>JANMYN010000045.1:0-7067 GCA_031382195.1 Betaproteobacteria bacterium | reverse complement strand
GTACCTGGTTGAGCAGCCGCGTGCCGGCCGCGCGCGCCACAGGATTGAGATCGTGAACCAGCGCCTCGACCAGCGGCCACAAATCGAACGCGCGCCGCTCCAGCTTGATGCCGAGCTCCGATGGCAAACCGGTGTTTTCCTCGATCACCTTGTCCACCAGCCCATCGAGATGCTGCACGTTGCGGAGCAAGGTTTTGAACATCCTGGCCTGCGGCGCTTCAGCGCTTTGCACCGGTGATGCGCGCTCCAAAACACCTGCAGCCAGCAAAATCGCACTCAGCGGGGTGCGCAGATCGTGCGCGACAAAGGCGAGATACTCTTCCCGGCGCTGCCGCACTTCCAGCGCCCGCTGCGTGGCGAAAGTTTGCACCGCCAGTCCGATGGCGCCGTCGAGCACGCGGTTGAGGATGCGGAAGGGCTTGCCTTGCAGGTTCAGACCGTTCGCGTCGGCGAGATCGTGAATGCAGCCACGCAGGATGTTGTACTCCGCGACGACTTCCTCGATGTCGAATCCGTCGTGAAGGCGTTGCAACCCGTGAGCCGGCGGGCTCGCAGCGCTGAGCGCCTGCGGGATCGTCTCGTCGGACCCGGCCTTGAGTGCGGCGGCCAACTCTGCGATGAGCTGAGGAATGTGATCGTTGAGCGTCGGGGCGTCCAGATGCTGGGCCGAGGAGAGCAATTTCACTTGTTGGCGCCACTGCAAAAGCAGCCCGTCATGCTCACGGCCGATGAGCCCGGCCAGCTGGTCGAGATTGCCGATGATCGATACTCCCTGGTCATTTCGCGCGATGGCGTCAAGGCTAGAGTAACTGCCTCCTGCTGTATGTGCGCTGACACTCACAACACGCTGCGCCGCCAGGCGTACCGGCCAGTGGACTGCGTCGAGGGCAACCAAACGCCGCGTCTATCCGGGGCAATGCGGCCGGCGTGTTGATCGGCCTTCGAGGGCGCAAAACGCCGCAGGCTATGGCGGCCCGGGAGCCTGCTGGTGCAGGATTACTTCGACCTCGTGCTCCTTGCCATCGTCGATGAGCGGGATGCCCGGGACTGACTGCACGACGCCGTCCACGCTCACGCCCATCGCGGCCTGCTCGCCGAAGGTTTGGCGCACGCTGATGTGGAAGACGGTTTCCCGGTAGCGGTAGTGCAACCGGAACCCTGGCCAATCGACCGGCAGGCACGGTGCGAGATCCAGCCGCTGCGCCGTCAATTTCAACCCCAACAGGGATTCAACGATCAAGCGGTACATCCAGCCGGCGGAACCTGTGTACCAGGTCCAGCCGCCGCGTCCGGTATGCGGAGCAACCGCGTAGACGTCGGCTGCGACGACATAGGGTTCCACCTTGTAGACTGCGGCACTTGCGGGCGAGTCGCCGTGGTGCAGCGGATTGATCATGCCGAGCAGTTCCCAGGCCCGCGCGGTGTCGCCCAGCGCGGCATAGGCCATCGCCGCCCAGATCGCCGCATGGGTGTACTGCCCGCCGTTTTCCCTGACACCCGGCACGTATCCGCGGATGTAGCCGGGATCCAGGTTCGACTTGTCAAAAGGCGGGTCGAGCAGTTGCACGAGCGCGTCGTCGCGGCGCACGAGCCGCTCGTCAAGCGCTGCCATGGCCAAACGCGAGCGCGCCGCATCGCCCGCCCCGGACAGCACGGACCAGCTCTGCGAAATCGAATCGATCTGGCACTCCGCGTTGCCCGCCGAACCGAGCGGCGTGCCGTCGTCGAAATAAGCGCGGCGATACCATGCGCCATCCCAGCCGTGCTGCTCGATGCTCCGGCGCAAACGAACCCCCTCCCCCAGGCAAAGTTCGGCGAACGCCGCGTCGCCATGCACGCGCGCAACTTCGGTGAACTGCCGGAGCACTTCGCACAGGAAAAAACCCAGCCACACGCTCTCGCCTTTGCCCCGCGAACCGACCAGATTCATGCCGTCGTTCCAGTCGCCCGACCACATCAGCGGCAGGCCATGCTCGCCGAATTGCAATGCGCGCCGGATGGCGAGCACACAATGCTGGTACAGGCTGCCGGCTTCGGCAGAGCGCCCGGGCAGGTCGTAATAGGATTCGTCCTCGGGGCTGATCGGACGTCCTTCCAGGAAGTGCACGGATTCGTCCAGCACGCCGGTGTCCCCGGTGCTCGTCACGTAACGGCATGCCGCCAGGGGCAGCCACAGGTAATCGTCGGAACATTGCGTGCGCACGCCGCGGCCCGACGGCGGATGCCACCAGTGCTGGACATCGCCTTCCGGGAACTGGCGGCTTGCGCACAACAGCAGGTGTCCGCGCAGCAGCGCCGGCTCGGCATGCACGAGCGCCATCATGTCCTGCAACTGGTCGCGGAAGCCGAATGCGCCCCCCGATTGGTAATAGCCGCTGCGTGCCCACAGACGGCAAGCGAGGGTCTGGTACACCAGCCAGCCGTTGGCCAGCACATCGAGCGAGGGGTCTGGCGTTTCCACCTGCACGGCGCCGAGCGTGCGCTTCCAGTGCTCACGCACCGCTTCGAGCGCGCCGCGCGCGGCCATCGATCCGCGGAAGCGCCGCACCAGCCTGCCAGCGTCCTCCGCGTTGCGCCCCACGCCGAGCCGGAACACGATTTCGCGCTCCTGCCCGGGGGCCAGATCGAAGCTCGTCTGCATCGCGGCGCACGGATCCATCGCCGCGCCCACCCTGCCGGACAGGCGCGAGCGCCTCAGGGCGGCCGGATCGCGCAGCGTGCCGTTGCGGCCGAGGAATTCCGCGCGGTCGCCGCTCACGGTACGCGTCGGGTCATCCACGTCGAAGAAGGCAACCCGGTCGGGAAACTCCGTGTTGTACGGGTTAGTCGCGTAAAGCGCGCCGGTGTGAGCGTCGATTTCGGTGCTCACATGCATGGCCGATTTCGCGCGAATATCCCCCAATACCCATTCGGCATAGCCGGTCGCGCAGACCCTGCGCTGGCGTGCCGATTCGTTGCGAACTTTCAACACCGAGAACTTGACCGCGGCGTCGATGGCCACGTAGTTCCACAATTCCGAGTGAATGCCCGCCGCTGCGGTCTCGAAGACGCTGTAGCCGAACCCGTGGCGGATCACATGGGACATCGACTCGCCGGCGGGCAGGGGCGTGGGAGACCAGACGCGGCCGGTCTCTTCGTCGCGCAGGTACAGCGCCTCTCCGCCTGCATCGCTCACCGGATCGTTATGCCAGGGCGTGAGGCGGAATTCGTGCGCGTTCTCGCTCCAGGTGTAGGCGACGCCGCTTTCCGAGACCACCGTTCCGAACTGCGGATTCGCCAGCACGTTCACCCACGGCGCCGGCGTTACCTGCCCGGGTGCGAGGGAAATGACGTATTCGCACCCGTCGCGGGTGAAGCCGCCCAGCCCGTTGCCGAGGATCAGCTCCCGAAGCGCGGGCGCGGCGTGGTCAGCGCCGTCGGGCCGATCGTTTCTGCTCGGCATAAGCTGGGGAGCACGCGGCTCCGCAAGGCGACGATGGTCAAGCTGTTCCGCAAGCGTTCCGCGGCCATCGGTGATGACGGCGCGTGCGACCGATTGCAGCAAAATGCGGTCCTCGCTCGATATCTGCTCCGCCGGCCGTACGAAGATGCCGCCCGGCCGATCGATCACGCTCGCCTCGATGCCCGAGGCGATCAATCCCATGATCTGTTCCTGCAGTCGCTGCCGGTAACCGGCGTGATCTTCGTTCCAGATTACCAGGTCCACCGCCAGCCCCTTCAGGCGCCAGTACGCATGGGCCTGTACCAGCTGGCGCACGAGATCGATATTGGCCGCGTTACCGATCTGCAGCAGCACGATCGGCAGGTCTCCGGAAATGGCGTAACCCCACAACCCGGATTGCCCGCGGCGATTCTTGATGAGCACGGCCGCGTCGGCGCGCAAAGAGGCGTTGGCATAGATGACGGAGCCGGCGAGGCGTGCATAAAGCTGCGCATCGGCCTCGGTGGCATTGAGCTGGCGCAGCACCACCTGGCTGTGCGTCCAGCTCAGATCGAAGACGCGGTCCGAGAGATGCCGGTCCTGGTATTTCTCGACCAGGCTCAACGCCATCTCGCGGGTTTCGCCGATACCCGACACGATATCGATGGTGACCGACTGTTCCGGATCGAGTGCCAGCGCATAGCGGATGGCGACGATCGGATCAAGCACCGAGCCCTCGGTGCCGGAGAGCGCCGCCGGCTCGCTCATCGCCAGCGGAGCGGCGCTGCTTTTGGCGCGGCCGATGAAGCGCAGGCGGTCCGTCTCGTAGGATACTTCGCCGATGTCCGCCCCGTGCGCAGCCATCAGGTGAAACATCCAGGGCGTGCGCTCGTCCACGGAGCGGGGCCGGCGCGTGCACAGAATGGCGCGGCGCGAGCGCATGATCTCGGTTTGCACGAAAAGATTGCTGAAGGCGGGATGCAGCGCGTCCGCGGCCGGCGGCGCGATCACCACTTCGGCGTAACTGGTGACGTCGATTTGCCTGCGCTGCCGCGATCGATTGGTGATGCGGACCCGGCGCAGCTCGATGTCATCCTCCGGTGAAACGACCATGTCGGTATGCGTTTCGAAATCGGCATTGCCGGCGCCAACCGTGTCGCGGCGGCGAAACTCGGCCCGCCCCTCGGAGAAAATCGCTTCGTAACTCTGCGCTCCCTTGAGCGTCGGCTGATGGGCGGTTGACCAGAACGCCCCGCTCGCCAGCTCGCGGATATAACAGAACGTTCCCCAGTTGTCGCGGGTGCCGTCTTCGCGCCAGCGCGTGACGGCGAGGTCCTTCCAGCGGCTGTAGCCGCCGCCGGCGTTGCTGACCATGACGTGGTAGCGGCCGTTCGACAGCAACTGCACCTCCGGTATCGGCGTGTCGGGACTGCTGAACATCCGAATCGGCGTCTGCGCGACGACCGAGGCCGAGTGCACTTCGGCGATCTGTGCCCTGTATGCAGACAACGCGGTGGCGCGGGGAATGCGTTCCTGGAGCAGCAGCATGACCGCCTGGAACAGCCGGTCCGACTCGAAGCGCCGCTGCATCGGACGTCCCAGGATCAGATAGGCCAGCGCGAGCAGGCTCATGCCCTGATGGTGGGCCATGAAGGAGCGCACCACCTCCCGCGATTTCCCGCGTCGCTGTCGTGCAGGCGTGTAGTCGATTGCCTCGTAGAAGCCGAACTCGCCGAGAAAACCTTCGGCTGCGAGTCGCTGCAGGTTCAGGCAGGCCGCCGCGGGCGCCACCATCAGCGCGAGCACCGAGGCATAAGGCGCGATGACCAGATCGTCAGCCAGCCCGCGCTTGAGTCCCAGCCCCGGCACGCCGAAGGCGCGGTACTGGTAGTTGAGATGCACGTCGACCGTGTTGTAACCGGATTCCGACATCCCCCAGGGAACGCCGCGCTGGCTCCCATACTCGATCTGTCTGGCGACCGCCGCCTTGCAGGTCTGGTCGAGCAGCGTGTTGTCGTAGGTCGGCATCACCAAAAGCGGCATCAGGTACTCGAACATCGAACCGCTCCAGGACAGAAGAACCGGGTCTGCGCCGGTACTGGTGAGCAGGCGCCCGAGGGCGAACCAGCTCGCCTGCGGAAGTTGCCCCTGCGCGATGCCGACGAAAGTGCTCAAGCGCGCTTCCGAAGCCAGCAGGTCGTAGTAACTCGGGTCCACCCGGCGCTCACCCACGTTGTAACCGATGGTCAGCAGTTGACGCGACTTGTCGAACAGGAAATCGAACTCGATGCGCGAGAGCTCGCCGCAGCGCACTGCCAGACGTTCGATCGCTTCCATCCGCTGTCTGGCGCGCGTGCTGCCTTCGGCGATATGCCGCCGCAACGCGGCGAGCCAGTCGCGTTGCGCGGGCGTCGTGTGCGCGCCCAGCCGACGCTCGATGCGCTGGTCAAAATCGGCGGCCAGCCCCGCCAGTGCCCGCAGCGTCGGCGTTGCGCCAAGGGCGGCGAACTCATCGAGCCCACGCGGCGCCGCCGGCAATAACAGCCACGGGGCGAGGAACGTCAGCTCGTCCAGCGCCTCGCGACACTGCCGGGCAAGCGCCTGTGCCCAGCCGTTGGCTTCGCTCTCGGACGCAGTGTCGCCCGCGGCGCCGCTGCCCGCGACCGCGGTGACGAGTTCAGCGGCGCGGCTCGCCAGGCCTTCAAGGCACAGCCGTATCGCCGCCAGCGAGCCCGGTTGGGCGGCGCATGCGCGCTCCAGTTCATCGCGAATCGTCGCCACTGCGCCCGCGCGGCCGGCGTGCGCCACGCCCACGAGAATTCCGAGCGTATCGCTGATGCCGTCGAACAGGCGCGCCGGAAGGATTTTTTCATCGGCAAGCGCGAGCAGACCCACACGCAAAGTCAGCAGGTGACCGGCCAGGTTGCCGCTATCCACCGTCGAGATGTACAACGGTGAGAGCGGCTGCAGAGTCTGCGTGTCATACCAGTTGTAGAAGTGACCCCGGTGGCGCTCGAGTCCGTCCATCGTGCGCAGAGTATTCGCCGTGCGCTCGACAAGTTGTCCGGCCGTGATGTAGCCAAAGTCATGCGCGGACAGATTCGCCAGCAGTGCGAGCCCCATGTTGGTCGGCGATGTGCGATGCGCGACCGAGGCGGTGCGGTACTCCTGATAGTTGTCCGGCGGCAGCCAGTTCTCTTCCGCGCCGACGAATTTTTCGAAGAATGCCCAGGTGCGGCGCGAAAGCGCGCGCAGAAAGAGCATTTGCGTGAGCGTCAGTGCCGCAGCGCGGCGGGCGAGCGGACGGCTGATCCACCACGCGATTGCCGGTGAGGCGAACCACAGCAGCAATATCGGCGCCGCCACGCTCAGCACCGCCGGGTGCATCGTTGCCAGATGGATGGCCGCCGCAGCGGCGATGACGGGGGCGATCCACATCGAGCGCAAACAGGCTGCGAACTCGCTGCGGCCGTGCCTGTCCGACTCGCGATCGGCCTCGCCCGAGGGATTCCATTCGAGCAGTCGCCTGCGCGTGACGCGCATCCGCCACGCCGTGCGCACGATCGCATCCAGACTGAAATACGCCTCGTACGGCAGGCAGGCGAGCTCGAACGCGATTTGCATGACGTGCCGCGTAGCCCCGCGT
>JANMYN010000024.1:0-2654 GCA_031382195.1 Betaproteobacteria bacterium | reverse complement strand
GCGTAGGTGTCCACTCCCGCAATCATCGACAGGGGCATCATCGCCGGATCGACGGCATCGCCACGATATTCCACGCCCAGCCACGCCGACAGGATCATCGAGTAGCCCACGTCGAAGCCGACGATGAGCGCGAGCATGAACGCGATGAACAGCAGCAGAAGCATCGCCTACTCGACTTCCAGCGGCATGTGGCGCGGCAGTTCCCGGCCGGAAAAACGCAATGCGATACGCAGCACCAGGAACAATACAAGAATGATGCACGAAACAAATAACGCAGCCGACGGCCAGGCCTCGGACATCATCGTGCCCAGGCGCTCCTGGTCCTGGCCGATGACCACCAGTCGCCAGCCGTTCGCGCCGAGCATAACGGTGAGCGCAAGCATCAGCACGTCAAAAACGTAGTCGAGTACCAGCCGTGCCTTTGCAGGCAGGCGTGCATCAATGAGATCGACCCGGATGTTGAGCCCGCCTTTTACCGCGAGCGCAAAGCCGATGAACGTCAGCCAGACGAGAATGACCCGGGCGTAGGCGTCCGGCGCCGCCATGGGCAGCGTGACGAAATGACGGTCGATGAACGTGGACGCCACGATGATGAGCAGCGCGGCCACCAGCGCGGCGATAAGCCACTCGAGGGCGCGTTCGACCAGGCGCAGCGCCTTGTCCAGGAAATCGACCACGATTACTTCTGTGCGGCCTTGATCCGCTGCACCAGGCCGTCGGGCCAGACCTTGCCTTCGTAGTTCTTGTAAACGTTGGCCCAGGCTTTCTCGAACGCCGCCCGATCAGGCACGACGTAATTGACGCCGGCCTTCTTGAGTTCTTCCTGGCCGCGCTTGTCGAGCTCTTCTCCCAGTTGCGTGGCCAACTTTCCGCCTTCGGCGGCAGCGCGCTTGAACAGCGCCTTCTGCTCGGGCGTGAAGGTCTTCCATTTGCGCTCGGACACGTAGAACGCACCCACGTCGTAGCAATGGTCGGTCGCCGACCAGAACTTCGAAACCTCGTGGAAGCGGAAGGAAAGCGTCAGGTCAAACCCGTTGTCCTGTCCATCCACCTGGCCACGCGACAACGCCATGTAAACTTCGTTGAGCCCGAGCGGCACCACCTTCACGCCCACGGCCTCGAACGTGTCGCGGAAAATCGGGATCGGCGGGATGCGCATGCGCAGTCCGTTCAGGTCCTCCGGCTTGAGTATCGGCCCTTTGGTGGTCACGAGGGCGCGCGGACTGCGATCGCCGCCGACCGCGAAGATGCGCACGCCCGCCGACTGGGCGCACTGCTCGTACAGATCCTGGAAGATCGGGCCGTTGAGCATGTCCTCGGCTGCACGCTTGCTCTTGAACAGGTAAGGCAGATAGGAAACGTTAAGCGCCCCGCAGCCCTTGAGCTGGCCGGAGTTGCCGACGCCGAGATAAGCCATATCCACGGTGCCGAGCTGCATGCCGGCGATGAGCTGCTGGATGTCGCCGATCTGGCTGTCCGCGTAGACCTGCACCTTGATCTTGCCGGCGCTCTCCCGGGCCACCACCTCGGCAAACTTCTCCATCGCCTTGTGCAGGTTGCTGTTGGTGACGAACGGTGTGCCGAAACGCAACGTCAGGTCCGCCGCCTGATTGACGCCTGCGGTCGCGGTGAGCAGCAGCGCCAGCACAGCAGAAATACAGAGCTTCATGTTTCTCCCCCGGAGCATTTCTAGTTTTTATAGCCGACAGGCCGAGGCCTGCCGGTCGTTTCAAGCTGCTGAACTATCAATGCACACGTGCATCGCTGTCAAGGCGGTCAGGAGCCTCAAGAATGATCGCCAGACCCAGGTCCGGAAAATCGCGCGTGATTGCATACTGCTGTTACTCTTCACCGGCCTCAGGCGAAATGACGTGACGGCCGGCTATATCGTGACGGATATCGAGCGGCTGCGAAAATCGATGCAACGCATTGCGGACTTTAAGCTGAAAGCGGGCGGGATGAGGAAAAGCGCCAATATCGTCCGGCTACCGAAACGCGTCGGCGGAAGAACGACCGCGACCGTTCAAGCCCGGGCCCGAGTCGAACCCAAGCCGGGCTGGACATAACCAAATATAACCTTTAATATAACCATGTCGTATGTAATCCAGATCCGGCGGCAGGCGCAAAAGAAGCTCGCCAGCCTGGCCGCAGGCGAACGCGAACGGATCGCGTCCAAGATTCACGCCCTCGGCGCGAATCCAGACGACCCGAGCCTGGACACGAAGAAACTCGCCGCCTCGCCGTATTGGCGGCTGCGTGTAGGAAGCTGGCGCGTCATTTACGACCGCCAGGACGCATTGCGAATCATCGCCATCGAGGCGATCAAACCGCGTGGAGACGCTTACAAATGAACGCCCCTGTTTCTCTGCAAGTCATCAAATCCGTCGAAGGGAAGCCCGAGTACGTGCTGATCCCGGTCGCGGTCTATCAAGCCCTGCGCGAGGAAATCGAAGATGAAATCGCCGGACTCGAAGCCACTGCGCAAAAGGGCGAAGGCTATGTTCCGTTTGCAGTCGAAGACTACGTGAACAACCCGGTATCGCTCGCCCGCATCCAGGCCAACGTAACGCAGGAACAACTCGCCGAGCGCATGGGTGTGTCGCAGGCCTACGTCAGCAAGATCGAGCATCTAGCCAAAGTCACCGCCAAGCTGC
>JANMYN010000018.1:0-2072 GCA_031382195.1 Betaproteobacteria bacterium | reverse complement strand
CGCAAGACGTCCGCTTCGACTTTCTGTCCCGGCCAGACCTGGGAAGTCTCGACTTCGACATGCACCAGCTTTATCCGATCCTTTGCGCCGCCCATTCCCTCAAGCACCGAATAGGCATGCCCCTCCACATCGACCCACAGGGCCACGTTCGACGACATCGGGTAGTCCCGCTCCAGAAAGGAATCGATGCGGACTGCATCGAGGCGGACCTCCTCGGTCGTTAATCCCTCCTCGTCGCGCCGGGTCAGCGAACTGGTGCCACGATTGTAATGCCCCGCATCCTGCACCGGCCGCTGCACGAAGAATGCGCGCTGGCCCTCGATGTCAGAAACCAGTCTGTTCACGACCCTGATGCGCTTGCATGCGATTTCCGGGTCTTCGAGCATTGCGCGAAAGTTGAAAGGATTTCCTTCAAAAGCGACGATATCGGCGCGCGCGACGAGTGTCCTGAAGCGCTTGGAATCCGAGCCGTCCATGCTGCCGACGTCAAGCACGACGTCTGGCTGCAGCAGCCAGAGCAGCGCGTGATAGGCATATTTCGTTTTCAAGACCGCCGGAATCAAGGCTTGACCAGCAATCCCTGCCCAGTCGGCAGCGTCAGGATTTCGGCGCCAACCGACATGGCAAATTCGTCCATGGTTTGCTTTTGGGCCTCGTATCTGGTCCACCCGTAATCGTCGAGAACGACGATTGCTCCCGGTGACAGCTTCGGCCAGAAATGCTCGATGGCTTTGCGTTCCGGATACGCGATGTTCATGTCGATCGACAAATACGCAACTCGATCAATTTGAACAGTCGAAAGAGATTCCGGGACGGTCCCGCGAACCAGATGGGCGCGCGGGAAGGGTTTGAAGTTGGACCTGGCCAGTTCATAACAGTCCGGATATTTCGTATTGCTGATAAGCCGGTCCGTGCGCTCATCGTCCGACATCTGCGTCACGGGGATTCCAGCAAACGTATCGAACAAGTAAAACGACTTGTCGATGTCGTTGAACCCGACATACTTGCTCACGGCAAGTGAAAGGATGCCGGTATTGACGCCACATTCGACAAAGTCTCCCGGCAGCCGGGTGCCGTGCTGGGCGGCCCAGCAGCACACCGCAACGCGCCACTCGATATGAAGATCAACGGAGGCTTCTCCACCGATCATGTGGCCGGAAAACATCCCGAACTGATACGCGTCCTGGAATCTTTTGTTGTGCAGGAATGAAACATTGCGCGAACCCGTAATCAGGCCGTCCGCATTATGGGTAATGTGTCGCAGGCGCACATAGCCCATCCGCGCAGCGAAAGCGGAAAGCCGTTTGCTCAGCCAGGACATTGGGACTCTCCGAAAATTGGCCGCACCGTCATAGCGTCACACCGGCAACTTCAATACTCACCTCTTCGCCGGGCGGCCGTTGACCGCCACCTGCACCCAGGTGCAAAGCTGGTCCACTGCGGCGGCCGACGTGTAGGGAGAGGCCTTGCCGGAGTCCTGCAGTTGGCCGCCTTCCCATCGTGCCACCAGATCCTCGAGCACCGCTGCGATTCCCGGCAGGTCGTTTGCCTGCACCGCCCAGTGCCCGCTCTCTCTCAGGATACGGTCGAGATGCGCGTTGCGCCAGGTCAATCCAATGATCGGACGCTGCGTCCACAAATACTCGTAGAGCTTCGACGGGATGTACTCCTCGCAAAAATTTTCCATACCGTGCAGCAGCAGCAACGCATCGACCGTCTGCATCCGCTTAAGCACGCGGTCGCGGCCGCTATCGCCAGTGACCGGATCGCGCTCCAGGCGGCCGCACCTGCGCACGACCTGCGGATAAGCAAAGCTGTCGATGGCGCGCTTGGATACCGGATCGAGCCCGCTGCCGTAAATCTCCAGGCGCAAAACTCTGACCAAATCCGGCCGCTTCTGGAGCAAGGCCGTCAGGCCTTGCATGAAGGTTGCCAGATTGCGCGTGGCAGAAAGGGATCCGAAATGCCCGATCACGAGTTCGGCGCCACGCTGGTATGAAATCTTTGCAAAAGCCGGCTGATCCGCCCCCGGAATCATGACCTTGCCGCGATTCGCGAGAACGGGATGACGC